>CANHCG010000009.1 GCA_947459055.1 Cytophagaceae bacterium
CGTTCAGGTGCAACGATCATTGGTGGACGTATGGTCGGCCTAAGTCACGCATCTGCTGTTGAATATTCTTTTCTTTTAGGGATACCCACTATTTTAGGCGCAAGTGCCAAAAAAATGCTGGATTACAAAGAGCATATCGGTGAATTTCTGATTGGTGAACAATCTATTCAACTATATATTGGGTTTATAGTGAGCTTTCTTGTTGCTTTATTGACCATAAAATGGATGGTTGGTTTAGTAACAAAATTTGGTTTCAAATACTTTGGCTATTATCGAATTATTGTCGGTTTACTCTTACTAATTATCTTAGCGTGGAAATAGAAGCTATAGAAGATAAATTCTATTTAATGGATAAACCTGCTTCATGGACATCCTTTGATGTCGTAAAGAAGATGAAATATGCAGGTCCATTTAAAAAAATTGGTCATGCAGGTACATTAGATCCATTGGCTACTGGTTTACTTATCATTTGCGTAGGTAAATACACCAAGAAAATAGATTATTTCCAAAGTCTCCCAAAAACGTATACAGGTACTTTTGTTATAGGGAAAACGACCCCTAGCATCGATTTAGAGACTGATTTTGACAATGAATTCCCCATTGAATCCATCGAGATTGATAAACTTACTGAAGTTGCCAACTCCTTTGTAGGCGAATCGTTACAGTCACCCCCGATCTATTCAGCGATTAAACTCAATGGTCAGCGACTATACACGCATGCAAGAAAGGGCGTGCAAGCAGAAGATTTAGAAATAAAGCTTAGGGAGGTTCATATTTATTTGTTTGAAATTAAGGTAGATAATTTTCCTGAAATTGATTTTAAAATTACTTGTTCCAAAGGAACCTATATTCGAAGTATTGTTCGTGATTTCGGTTTAAAGCTTAGTTCTGGAGCCTATTTAAAGAAATTAGTTCGTACTGGAATTGGTGATTATAGCCTTGATAAGGCACAAGCCATATCTAATTTTGATCCAAGCCTATATGAAACTTTATAGAAACTTCGAGGACTGGGATATAAGTCAAGACATTGTCGTTTCGATAGGCATGTTTGATGGGGTTCATATTGGTCATAGAAAAGTGATTGAAACGACAGTTAATCTCGCAAAATCTCGTCATTTAGAGTCAGCCATCATTACTTTCAGTAATCATCCTAGTGAATATTTTATTCCAAACCATTCTGAAAAATTACTAACAAGTCCCGAAGAAAAGATTCGATTGATTGAGCAATTAGGTGTGGATTACATATTTATGTTGCCCTTTGACCATTACATGGCTAATTTTTCTGCAACTCATTTTGTAACAGATGTTTTGATTCAAAAACTTGCTTGTAAAGCTATTGTCTTAGGATACGACAACCATTTTGGGAAAAATCGAGAAGGTACTATCCATTTTTTGAATTCGCAATTTTCGGATAAATTGGAAGCCATATCGGTAGAAGCCGCCATCATTAATGATCAAACAGTTAGTTCATCACTAATTAAATCAAAAATTGCTGAAAATGATGTGGTTGGTGCCAATGATTTCCTTGGGTATTCGTTTGAATTATCAGGTAAAGTCGTCGAAGGAAATAAGTTAGGAAGAACTATTGGTTTTCCTACAGCGAATCTTTTATTAGCGGATTCGAAAAAGCTTATTCCTCCTACTGGTGTTTATGAATCAATCGTAATAATTAATGGCCTTTCTTTGCAAGGAATCACGAATATTGGATTTCGTCCAACGATTGAAAATAGTTCCTTGATTAAAATCGAAACACATATTTTGAGCTTTGATGAAGATATTTACGAGCAGGAAATTATCATACAACCAGGTCGTAAAATTAGAAACGAAATCAAATTTGATTCGATTGATCAATTAAGGAATCAGATCCAACTTGATTTAGCACAAGTTCATGTAACTACCTAAGAACTTAATTTCTTCTTCCTGTGCTTTAAGAATCGTTTCAATCGATGAATCCAATACATTTCCCTCAATATCAATAAAGAACCAGAATTTAAACTCATTTGTGTCTTTCTGAGGTCTAGATTCTATCTTCAATAAATTAATATGTTTTTCTTCAAATTTCTTCAATAAGGAAACCAATGCACCTGGTTTATCGTCATTCCTTAATTTAACTGCGATAGTTGTCTTATCTTTTGGTGTTTTTTTTAGGTTACTATTCTTTGACAATATATAAAATCGCGTTTGATTGGATTCATTATCTTGAATATTATCAAATAAAATTGGCAAATTGTAAATTTTTGCCGCAATATGCGAACATAAGGCTGCTGCATTGGGTTCGAGACTAGCTTGCTTAGCCGCCTTAGATGTGGAATCAATTTCTACAAAAAAATCACTTTCCTTTTGCCCAAAGTAATCACTTAAAAAGCCTTTGCATTGGTTAAAGGCAATATCTTTGGAATAAATACGATTTACTTGGCTTAGGTTATTTTCCTTGGTGGCTATACAAAAATTAACGGGTATTATTATTTCAGAAATAATATAAAGATGGGTTGCTTGCAAATAATCCATTGTTTCTTTAACCATCCCCTCTTGATTATTCTCAATCGGAACTACACCGTATTTTGCGCGACCGGTTTCCACCGATTCAAAAACTGATTTAATACTGGGTAAAGAAATATATTCAGCAATTGCCCCAAATCTGCTTTCAGCGGCTTGATGGGTAAAACTTCCTTCTGGACCTAAAAATGCGATTAATTCAGGTAATTCTAAATTTCTAGATACACCAAATATTTCCAAATAAATAGCTTCAATGGCATTCCGTGTTAATTTCCCGGTATATTTAGAGGCTAAACGATCAATGATATCCTTTTCACGATCAGGATGGTAAATCACTGAATTCTGATTCCTTTTGAGCGCACCTATTTCATCAACGATATTCATGCGTTCAATTAACAATTCCAATATAGAATCATCAATCGTATCTATTTTACCTCGAAGGGAATTTAAATCCATGGGATACAAGTTTTCATTACAAGTTCAAAATTAGTAATTTTAAATTTCTTTCCCTTACTTATCTCTAATCAGATTAATTAGTAGCCCATAGATGTCCAATAAAGTTTTATTTTTTGTTAATTCATTTAGTCGGACGGGATCAGAAACGTTGATATATGAATGTATACAAGCTTTAAACAAACAAGAGAAATTCCAAATTGGTGTTGTGGTCTGTGATAAAAAAGGTGAGTTGACAGATTCATTAGATAAAAACATTACCATTTTTTACCTAAATCAACAATTTTCGATTTTTGACAAAATTCAATTTCATTTGGGTTTTGATGTAATTGGGAATCAATTGGCTAAAATTCAAAATGAATTCAACGCCTCGGTTTGGTACTTTAATACAATCAGCCAAGTTCATCTTTTAGCCTATAAACAAAAGTTTAACCTCAAAGCCATTGTCCACATACATGAATTGTTATATAATTTTGAATCCATACACGAGCGTAATTTTAACTTAATCCTTCAGCATTGTGATCAATTAATTGCATGTTCTCAACTCGTCAAGGATCTGTTTATTCCATTTTTTAATAAACCTATATCAGTCATTAATTCGAGTATCAATTTTACCGAATGGATGGAATATAGAAGGGGTAAAAATGCTACCACGGGTAAAAAACTTAAAATAATCTCATCTGGGACGATTTGTTACCGGAAAGGGACCGATATTTTTATTAAAGTAGCTGACATCCTTCGGTCACCATCGATTGAATTTATTTGGCTAGGAAAATCAAATCAAACTGCATACAGTGAAATCATTCGACTCACAAATGATAAGTTTAAATCCGTCAAATTTATTGAAACGCAAAATCAAGAAGATTATATAAGTCAATTTAGGCAAGGCGATATTTTTGTATCGACTTCTCGAGAAGAATCCATGGGCTTAGTTTTAATAGAGGCTCAGGCCTTAGGAATGCCTATTTTAGCAACAAACTCAGGTGGATCTTCTCTTCTAGTCACTGAATCGATCGGACAAATTGTGGAAGAATTAAATCCAGAAAGTATTGCCATAGGACTTAAGGAGGTAATCAATAATCTGAACAAATATAAAAATTCGTCCAAACCCAAATATGAATTTCAAATTGAAATTCAAAAAATGGCTAGTCTACTTCAGGATCTTTTAACCTAGAAGACACTTTCTTTTCCTCGACTAATTGTAGTCGTTTTAATTTATCAATTTTAGTGTATTGAACCCGATCAATTTTTTGGTAATCAATATTTTTAGACAACAAATATCCCGCCAAGCAATAGATAAGAAAGCTGATAAAAAGACCTAATAACATCACATTATTAGCAAATTGAAATCTGAATACAAAAAATAACAGAAGCAATAGCGAATTAAATATAATTAACAATAATGTGGCAATACCATGACTCAATTTTAAATCAATTAAAATGTGATGCATGTGTTTACGGTCTCCTTTAAATGGGGAATTCCCTTCGAATATCCTTAATAAAAATACCCTTAACGTATCAAATAGGGGAATAATTAATATTAAAATGACGAGTATTGGCGAATCATTTCCAAGATTTGGATTATAAATAAAATCGCTATTAAATGCGACGAATTTGACCGAAAAGAAAGACAATAAAAAGCCAACAAGCAGAGACCCTGTATCTCCCATAAAAATTTTATTTTTTTCAGAGTAATTGAATTTTAAAAATCCAAGGAGTGCTCCCGCCAAGGCGACAGATAAGGTAGCCATGGCAAATAAACCTAATTCAAAAAACAGGAAGGTGAAAATTAGACTTGATAATAGACCCACGGAGCCGGCTAAACCATCGATTCCATCAATTAGATTGATGGCATTCGTTAATGAAATAAAAATGAATGTCGTGAAAATAACACTAGAGATGTAATTTATTTCATACATTCCTAACAATCCATACAAATTGGAAATACGTAAATCTCCAAATGAAATCAACAAGAGAGACGCCGCAATCTGAATGTAAAGCTTTTTATTCGGCGCCAAAATAAGTATATCATCCTTAATGCCAAGAAAAAACAAGATAATTAGAGCTGCCACCGTTAAATGAATTTCATGGCCCTCATTAGGATTATCCCAAATGAAATAAGCGATTAATGTGGCTGCAAATATTGCCACCCCTCCTAATGTTGGCGTTAGTTCCTCATGAGAACTTCTTACGCCAATTTCTGCCATTAAATCCTTTAATTTGGAAATATTGATAATGACAGGAATAGCCGTAATTGATACAAATAAGGAGGTAAAAAAAGAAACCAACATTTGAAATTCCTTATTTGCAAATAAGTGAGCTATTTCATTCATGTGTCGTGATGGTTCTTGGTTTAATCTTTTCTAACGGAAAATTACCATAAATATAATAAGATTCTAAATCCTTTGTCGCTATACATCCTAAAGAAAGTACTGAATGGGTCCCTAAAGTAACCCCACCCGTAACGATTGCTTTTGCACAAACCCATACACCATCTTCAACAGTAATCTGATTAGAGATTAATGGAAAATGTGCTTTTGAAAAATTATGATTACCTGTGAGCAAAAAAGCCCCTTGTGAAATACACACATGCGATTGAATCGTTACTTTAGAGATATTATCAATCCAAACCTCTTCACCTAACCAAACGTAATCTCCTAAGGACAAATTCCATGGAAATTTAATTTTGACCCACGGTTTTATCACAACATGTAGGCCCACCTTCGCCCCAAAAATTCGTAGAATGAAAACCTTTAGTACATTAGGATAAGGAATATTACTAAGGAAAATCAAATTGGCAACTAGCAGCCATAGCAAATACCTGAATTTTCGAATAAATCCTGGCGAAACCTCATCCCTAAATGTTGATAAATCAGTTTTCAAATTCTTTTTTTAAAATAGTTCTTATTTTATCTGCATTAAATTGGGTATTGATTTCAGTTTCAAAAACTTTCACATCGACTAAAAATCTGTACCAAAACACTTGTAAAAAATTCCATATCAAACCGCGCTTACCATCTAAAAATCCCAACTTTAAAAAATAAGCGTATATGAATAATAAAAAAGGTCTGATAAATATGGGTAATCGGTTGTACCCCTTTTTAAATATAACTACCCATTTATCTTTTGTATCTGTAGCCATTGGCGTATTTAAACCGTATTTTTGTCGTAATATTTCAAAAGCTTCTTGACTTGCATAGCGATTATGCTTTTGCGTCCACCAAGTAAGATCATTTAAGTTGTGATCTATTAGAAACCCTGATAATTGAGTTGTTTTAGCATTTTTTAATTCTATTTTTTCATCCATCCAAAGGTCATTACATCTCCCATCAGTCAATTTCCAAAGTCTTAATAACCAAATCGGATTTATCATTCCAAAATTCATAATCCCTCCCAAAAAATAAACTTTTCGTTGAATAAAGAATCCATTAAATTGACTTGGCTTGGAAATATGGTGATTAATATTTTCAATTAATTCATCGGTCAAAAGTTCATCACAATCTAATTTTAAAATCCATTCTACTTGAAAAGGAAAGCGATCAATTCCTACATTGATTTGCTTGGCATGCGTCAGATACGAATTTTGAATATAATTGATGTTATTCCTGTTTAAAATTTCTACAGTAGCATCTGTAGAAAAAGAATCAACTACAAAAATTTGATCGCTTAACTTTTTTGCATTAAGAATGCATCTTTCTAAATGAAGCTCTTCATTATATGATAGAATCAGTATACCTATTAAATTGGTATTCATAAGTTAACAGTGGAGCTAGTTCGTATTTAATGATTTATCATGTGTTACTCCTAAAAACCGCATGAAGATAAAATAACTAATCCAATATGGGAAATCAGTAGGTCTACCAGCTGTAAATATCGAAATAAAGGTATGAAAATAGATCAAACCTAAGAATATCTGAAAAATCGAATCTGATTTTAGGGCTTTAAATGCATAAAATAAAATTGTGCCTTGTAATAAGATAAATAAAATTACCCCAATAATTCCAAAACTTAAAAAAGCTTCTAATACCGGTACATCCATGTATTTAAACCGATATCCATAACCAAAAACAAAATTATACTTATTATGAGCCCATTCGGAGAAAAAATACTCAATATTTCGAACGCGGCCCATGGCTGATAAATCTTGATCTGCCACTTTACCTAATTTACTTCCAGTTAATAAGGCACGTTCAATTTGTGCTGCATATGAACTATAATAACCAGAAATGATGTCAAATAACTGAAATTTATTGTTGATGTAATTCATGAAAAGAAAAATGATACCATAAAAGGTCCATCCTGCTTTAGTCGGCCTAAATACTTCTTTGCTTGGTTTAAATACAAAAACAATATATAGAATAAGAATAATGGCTAAGGCCAGAAATGTGGCGCGAGTCTGTGTCAAGAGGACTACAATTAAGCTTAACCAAAGATTTATATGTAATAAAATTCGAAATAAAAAAGAGTAATTTTTTACCAAAACAGGTTTTAATTGAATCATTAATAGTGAAATAACAAAACCTAATAAGCCATTTTTACTATAAACATATGGATTTCCACTATACTCTGAATTTCCTTTACTACTCATTTGAACCGTTGCTCTAGCTCCTAAAGTAAAATAAGGGTTCGTGCTGATGGAATATATTAATAGTAGATTAATCAAAAGTGTCGCAAAGAAAATAGTCCAAACTAGATAGGCCTGACTTTCATTACATATCCGCATTAACAGTAAAATATACATAGTAGAAATGCATAAATTAAGTAATTCAATCGTAAAGCTCGGAGGGTGACTATTAAATATAAAAAAATAAAGTATGGAAAATATATAAAAAGTAATGCCTACGGCCGCGATGTGGGGATTTAATTTGTAGGCTTGGCGTAACGAAGTTCTATTCAACATCAAAACTAACCCGATGCAATAAAATATACCACTAAAAATGGCAGATCCGCCAAACCCCAAAATTTCTTTAACAAAATAAACCAACGATGGCATGATCCAAATCAATGCAAGACCTATCGAGTTTCGTAAATGTGTAAAAGAATCTGTATGCAAAGTAATACTACTATTGAAATTCAACTACTAAGATAATATAAATAGAAGAAATATGAAGGAAAAGTAATTGAGAAGAAGTGATTCCGTTTGGATTCGAACCAAAGACCTACTGCTTAGAAGGCAGTTGCTCTATCCAACTGAGCTACGGAACCAAAAATAAAAAGTCAATTTATTTAATTGTGTTAAACACTCCTAAATAAATTGACTGTGTCGGGGTGGCAGGATTCGAACCTACGACCTCTTGGTCCCAAACCAAGCGCGATACCGGGCTACGCTACACCCCGAAAAACACTGCGGAGAGAGAGGGATTCGAACCCTCGGTACCGTTGCCAGTACGACAGTTTAGCAAACTGTTCCTTTCGGCCTCTCAGGCATCTCTCCTAGCATTTAAGAGAGCACAAAAATAATAATAAAATTTATAAATGCCACATAATTTGTAACATTTATTATTTTAATTTAAATCTATGCTAGAGGCGATTTTCCCCTCTAAAGTCGTTTTATCCATTAAATGTAAATCAATATTTCTTGCAGCCTCTCTCCCTTCTGAAATAGCCCAAACCACCAACGATTGGCCTCTCCTTGCATCTCCGGCAATAAATACTTTCTGATTAGCCGATTTATAATCCAATCCAGCCTGTAAATTACCTCGATCATCGGTCTGAACACCTAAATCAAGTAATTCAGAAACAATATTCCCATGATCTGTATGTAAAAATCCAGCTGCAATAAGTGCTAAATCACATGGAATCTCCCTTACATTAGTCACCTGCGATTCCATCTTCCCATTTTTTGCTTCATAAGTTAAATCACCTATAATTAAGCCGCACAAATTTCCTTGAGCATCTTTTACAAATTCTTGTAAGGCGATAGACCATAACCTCGTTACTCCTTCATCATGTGAGGTAGATGTACGCAACATGTTCGGCCAATTAGGCCAAGGTGTATTGGCTGCTCGCTCAACTGGAGGTTTTGGCATCACTTCAATCTGCGTAATCGATTTTGCTTTATGCCGATTGGAAGTTCCCACACAATCCGAACCTGTATCCCCTCCTCCTATCACCACGACATGTTTTCCCGTAGCCATAATATCTCCATAGGAATAAGATTCTCCCTTATGATTTAGGTCAACAGGAATATTCGAAACTCGCTTATTTTGTTGAGACAAAAATTCCATCGCTGGAAAAATACCCAAAGCATCACTCCCTGGAGCTGAAATTAAACGGGGAGTTGTCGAACCGGTTGTCACTAATACAGCATCATAATCGGCATGGAGTTTTGACATCTTGATGTCGGTTCCAATTTGACAATTCATCACAAATTGAATGCCTTCCTTTTCCATTACTTCAATTCGTCTCGTCACCACAGATTTATCCAACTTGAAATCAGGAATTCCATACCGTAATAATCCACCAGCACGATCTGCTCGCTCATATAAGGTCACTAAATGACCTGCCTTATTCAATTGACTTGCCGCCGCAAGACCTGCAGGTCCTGAGCCTACAATAGCCACCGTCTTACCTGTTCTTTTTGCAGGAACTTTGGGTATCACCCAACCCTCGCTAAATGCCTTCTCGATAATTGATTTTTCAATTAATTCAATCGCCACCGGCGGCTTATTTATTCCAAGAACACATGCCGACTCACATGGCGCTGGACAAATACGACCCGTAAATTCAGGAAAATTATTAGTGGAACTAAGTATCTCATACGCATATTTCCAATTTTGCTCATACACGGCATCATTGAATTCAGGAATTATATTCCCCAAGGGACATCCGCTGTGACAAAAAGGTGTCCCACAATCCATACATCGACTAGCCTGAGCCTCTGTATCGATAGGATCGGGTAACAATTCTATTTCCTTAAAATCATGAATTCGCTCCTCTACCGCTCTTTTAGGAGATGTTTTACGGTCAACTTCCAAAAATCCTGTTGGCTTCCCCATATGCAATTATTTTAAATCAATTTGAATATCTGTATACACCTTATTTTTATCTGCTAACACATCCGAAATATTTAAATTCCGGGATGATAAAGCATTTTTATAATCAACTGGCAATACCTTTTTAAACTGACTTAGTAAAGCTTCCAATTGATCAATCACATATTTACCTTTGGTCGAGTTCGTGTAACCGACATGCTTTTCCAAATACATCCGAATGATATGCTTATCCTCCTGTGATAATTCAGAAATTTCAACCATTTCTCTATTTACCTTCGCCTCAAAATCATTCTTTTCATCTAATACATAGGCCACACCACCCGACATACCTGCACCAAAATTACGACCCGTACCTCCCAAAATTATGACCAAACCTCCTGTCATATACTCACAACCATGATCACCAATTCCTTCCACGACAATTTTAGCACCTGAGTTTCTTACGCAAAAACGTTCTCCAGCCATTCCAGCTAAATAGGCTTCGCCTGAAGTAGCCCCATAAAAAGATACATTCCCTACGATACTATTAGTAGATGCTACAAATTGAGCATTCGGAGATGGATATGCGATAATAGTAGAACCGCACATTCCCTTTCCTATGTAATCATTCGAATCTCCCTCAATCTCTAATTGCAATCCTTTGACTGAAAATGCCCCAAAAGATTGCCCTGCTGTACCAATAAATTTAAACCGAATACTACCATCTGGTAACCCCTTTTCTCCAAATTTTTTGGTTATTTCATTAGATAAAATGGTTCCTACAGAACGATTAACATTAATTATAGGTAATTCAGCATAAACTGCCTTTTTAGAATTCAATGCATCCTGAGCTAATTCCAACAATTTCCAGTCCAATTGATCGGCTAATCCATGGTCTTGTTCCTCAGATTTAACAACTGAAACTTGATCAGGGTTATACGCAACAGTTAAGATCGGAGATAGATCTACATTTTTAAATTTCCAGTGTGATGAAACATCTGCCATTTCCAACAAATCAACTCTACCTACCATTTCATCTAAGTTGCGGAATCCAAGTTCTGCCATTATTTCACGTAATTCTTGAGCCAAGAAATGGAATAAATTAACTACGTGATCTGCTTGGCCTGTATACAAGGCTCTTAATTCAGGATTTTGGGTGGCCACTCCTACTGGACAAGTATTTAAATGACATTTACGCATCATGATACATCCTGCAGTAACTAAGGCGGCTGTAGCCACACCGAACTCCTCTGCACCTAACAAAGCTGCAATCGCAATGTCTCTTCCTGTTTTAATCTGCCCGTCTGTTTGAATCGTTACACGACCGCGTAACTTATTCTTAACTAAGGTCTGATGCGTTTCCGCTAAGCCTAATTCCCAAGGTAATCCCGCATGACGAATCGAAGATAAAGGCGATGCCCCCGTGCCTCCATCATAGCCTGCAATCAAAATATGATCCGCATGTGCCTTTGCCACACCAGCTGCAATGGTACCAACACCAGCCTCAGAAACTAATTTAACAGATATTCGAGCCGCTCGATTGGCATTTTTTAAATCAAAGATTAATTGGGCTAAATCCTCAATAGAATATATATCGTGATGCGGAGGTGGCGAAATTAATCCAACTCCTGGAGTCGAATGACGCGTTTTTCCTATCCAATCATCCACTTTATGGCCGGGTAATTGACCTCCTTCACCTGGCTTCGCACCTTGAGCCATTTTAATTTGTAATTCGGATGCATTTGTTAAATAATTCGCTGTCACACCAAAACGACCCGAGGCAACCTGTTTAATCGCCGAATTCATCGAATCCCCATTAGCTAATTTCTCAAAACGAATCGGGTCCTCTCCACCTTCTCCAGTATTAGATTTACCACCAATACGGTTCATAGCAATCGCTAAAGTAGTATGCGCTTCATATGAAATAGATCCAAACGACATGGCACCCGTTGCAAATCGCTTTAAAATTCCTTCGATGGGCTCTACCTCATCTATCGAAATACTAGTAGCGCTCTTAAATTTCAACAAACCCCGCAAAGTAATTGCCTTATTTGTCTGATCATCAATCAGCTTCGCATACTTTTTGTAAGTCGAATAATCATTCGTTCGGGTAGACTGTTGCAATAGATGAATCGTTTGAGGGTTAAACAAATGTTCCTCGCCACGTTGCTTCCATTGATATATACCTCCTACCTCTAATTTTGGATGATCCGCCTTTAATAAATTATATCCTGAGGAATGTTTAATTAATGCCTCTTTCGCAATGGTATCTAAGTCAATACCTTCAATTCTAGAAATTGAACCCGTAAAGTAACGATCTACTACCTCTTTGCTAAATCCTAAAATTTCAAAAATTTGAGCACCTTGATACGATTGTAAAGTTGAAATTCCCATTTTAGAGAATATTTTCAACAATTCACCATTCACCGCTTTGATATAATTATATTCTAATTTTTCATAACTGAGGTTTGAATTAACCCAGCCATTTTCTTTCATAGATTTTAATGTCTCAAAAGCCATATATGGGTTAATAGCTGAAGCTCCGTAACCAATTAAAGTAGCAAAATGGTGAGTCTCCCAAACATCTCCAGCCTCTAAAATAATACCAACTTTCGCACGTTTTTTGGCTCGAATTAAATGATTATGAACCGCACCCAATGCTAACAATGATGGAATAGGTGCATGAGAGGAATCGATGCCACGATCTGTTAATAATATAATGGAATACCCATCATCAACTGCATCCTCAGCATATTGGCTGATCCGATCTAAAGCCTTTTTTAATACGCCCTCCTCACCTGTTGACTTAAATGTCATGTGAATAGACTTCGTTTGAAAATTCTCGTGATCAATCCATCGAATTTTTTCAACTTCCTTGTTTCGCAAAACAGGTTGTTGAATTTCAATCTGCTTACAATGCCCTGGACCTTCCTCCAGTAAATTTGACAAACCTCCAATATCCGTTAATAAGGACATAACCATACGTTCCCTGATGGGATCAATGGGCGGATTGGTTACTTGAGCGAATAATTGTTTAAAATAACTAGACAAATGTTGCGCCTTATCAGATAAAACGGCTAAAGGGGTATCAATACCCATAGAACCTAAGGCTTCTTTTCCTGTTTCGGCCATTTGAGCCAACACGACACGAATATCTTCGGTAGTAAAACCAAAAATTTGCTGACGTGAAATAATTTCTAATGCCTTAGGCTGACGATATTCACTACCAGCCTCTGGTAAATCTTCTACTCGAATTTTATTTTCTCGAAGCCATTGTCCATAGGGTTGTTGTTGGCATATTTTTTCCTTCAACTCTTCATCCGGAATAATTCGCCCCTGCTCCATGTCCACGACAAACATTTTACCCGGTTGAAGTCTTCCTTTAGATACGATACTTGCTGGATCTAAATCCAATACACCTGCTTCAGATGCCATGATAACGTGGTCATCGTTGGTCACCCAATAACGTGAAGGACGTAGTCCATTGCGGTCTAAAGTAGCCCCAATCATTTTCCCATCGGTAAAGGAAATACTTGCCGGACCATCCCATGGCTCCATCATAGCCGCATGGTACTCATAAAAATCTTTTTTGTATGATTCCATTGCCTCATTCCCATCCCATGCTTCAGGGATTAGCATCATCATTACATGTGGCAAGGATCGACCACTGAGATATAATAATTCAATCGCATTATCTAGTATGGCCGAATCAGATTGCCCTAAACTACAAACAGGCAAAATCATATCTAATTCCTCCTCGCTAAAATATTTACTAGAAAACAAAGCAGATTGTGCCTGCATCCAAGAAGAGTTTCCTTTAACAGTATTAATTTCTCCGTTATGAGCAATAAAACGGAAAGGTTGCGCTAATTTCCATTCTGGGAATGTATTCGTCGAAAAGCGAGAGTGTACAATCGCCAAAGCCGATGTAAAGTTTTCCTGTGCTAAATCACTAAAATAACCAGGAACCTGCATGGTCGTCAGCATCCCTTTGTATATAATCGTCCGACAAGATAGGGAAGCAAAATAAAATTTATTCTCCAGGGATGGAATCGTTTCATTTAACAAACGAGTCACATACTGACGAAATACATACAACTTACGCTCAAAATCTATTTCCGTATTACAAGTCGAAGGTCTTTCGATAAACAATTGCTGTATCGAAGGTTCCGCTTTTCCTGAATCTGCCCCTTGAATATCCGAATTATCTACTGGTACAATACGATATCCCAATACTTTCAATGATAATTTCTTTGCCTTACGCTCAATTACTTCTTTACATTCTTTAATTAAATTTTCATCAGATGGAAAAAATACCATCCCAACTCCATAATTACCCAATGAAGGCAATGAAAAACCTAATTTCCTAGATTCCTCAAGTAAAAATTCATGCGGCAATTGTAACAATACCCCCGCTCCATCACCTGAATTAGGATCACATCCACAAGCTCCTCGATGATCCATACGAATCAACATCTTAATCGAATCCTCAACAATTCGATGTGACTTAATTCCTTTCAAACTGGCCACAAAACCAATTCCACACGCGTCATGTTCGAATTCTTTGCGATACAAACCTTGCTCGGTATTGTTATTCATATGATAATATAATTATTTCAATAAAAAACTTAATATAATCCAAAAAAATATAATATATATAAAATGGCGATTGCTCAATAGTATATGCAGTTATTTCAAATTTAAACAAAAAATAATTTGGCTAAAATGAAAGAACACAAAATATAATATTGATTTACGATATTCGAAAAACAAGAATAAAATATCTTGGGAAAATACAATAAAATTCAATAATCTTCTCCAGCTTCGGTAAAATCACTCCCATATTCGTCCTCTTCCTCGCTCCCATCTTCAAAATCATTTTCCAAATCGTTTAAATAAATAGCATCTATTGCCTCTTGAACTGTATTTAGCAGCGTTAAATTTTCAATTTTGGCTTGATCTAAACGATCTTGAATTCCTTCATTTTTGGAAACAATGGCAAAAAGACCTAATTCATTGGTACAAATCTTAGTTCCTTTGCGGATCGCGGATACACCGTATCCATCTAACTCAGTAACTTGGCCTAGATTTAAAATGATATTTGCATATTCTTTTTTAAATAAAAGTCGGATGACCTGCTCAAGTTCTTCATAATTAGCCTGGATTAATTCTTGCGCTTTCCAATCAATCCGAGCATAACTCTCATTTTGTTCAAGGGTGTAAGTACTAGTTGACATGCTTTAAA
>CANHCG010000010.1 GCA_947459055.1 Cytophagaceae bacterium
GCCTTAGACGCCAAATAAGTCGCCACAGCCGGTAAAAGTCCTCCAAAAATCCCGTTTCCGATGTGATAAGGCAATGACATAGAGGTATATCGAATGGCAGTAGGGAACATCTCAACCAAAAAAGCAGCTATCGGTCCATACACCATCGTCACATATAATACTTGAATGAAGACGAGTAAAATCAAATACCAAAATCCACCTGTTCCGACATGAATCACCTTTTTGATCTCAGAATTCGTTTCATTTTTTCTTGGATAATTATTCACCAAACTCGTTTCCTCCTCTGTCATCTCCGTGCCATCCGTATAAACAAATTTTGTTTTGATCACTTTTTTCAAATCCACACTGTTCGGAATCATCATATAATCCGTTTTTGTGCTACGAGATCCGACAACTTCCGTTTTTAGGGTTACATCTGCCGTTTCATACATCGCTTGGTAAATCGGCCGATAGGTACAAATCGCCAATAACATTCCCGTTAACATCACCACTTTCCGACCAATTTTGTCCGATAACCAACCAAAAAAGATAAAAAATCCCGTTCCCGCCGCTAGCGAGGCCGCTATGATATAATTACTTTGCTCAAATTCGATGTTGGCCACTTTCTGCAAAAACGAAAGCGCATAAAATTGACCCGTGTACCATACCACTCCCTGTCCCATCGTAGCCCCAAACAAAGCCAATAACACAAATTTAAAATTCAATTTCTTGCCAAAAGACTCTTTCAGCGGATTCGCCACGATTTTTCCCTCATCTTTCGCCTTTTGAAATACTGGCGATTCATCCATGTTTTTTCGAATAAAATAGGAAATCCCGACCATCACAATCGATATTAGGAACGGAATCCGCCAACCAAAATTAGCAAATGCCTCCGCACTCATGGATTTCTTTGTTGCTAAAATCACTAACAGGGAAATAAACAATCCAAGCGAAGCCGTCGTCTGAATCCATGCCGTCCGATAGCCCCTTTTCCCGGGCTCCGAATGCTCCGCTACATAGGTCGCCGCTCCTCCATATTCACCCCCAAGGGCCAAACCTTGTAATAACCTCAAAACCAAAACTAAAACCGGCGCAATGAACCCAATCGTCTCATAACCAGGAATTAATCCAATCGCAAAAGTGGAAAAACCCATAATTAATAGGGTCACCATAAAGGTATATTTCCGACCAATCAAATCCCCTAATCGACCAAAAAACAATGCCCCAAAGGGTCGTACCACAAAACCTGCAGCAAAGGTGGCTAAAGTAGATAAAAAGGCAGCTGTCGGGTTATCCGCAGGGAAAAATTTAGTGGCGATGACCACGGATAAACTTCCAAAAATATAGAAATCATACCATTCGATGAGCGTCCCAACAGACGAAGCGGCAATGACTTTACGGAGTTTTTTTCCTTCGTTTTCCAAAGGCGGATTCGATTCTGACATAGTTAACAAATAGGTCGCACAAATTAATCAATATTTCACTATTTTTAGAAAATTTAGGGCGGAAATCTTATTTTTACACATGCATTCGACGAAAATAAATAAACAGAATTATTGGATTTCGTCGCAAAATATAATTTTTACATGCTACTATTGAAAAATTAATTTATCATTGTAATTCATTCGAATCATTAAACCTATTTGAAAATGTCAAAATCAGTACAGACCTCAAGACGTCAATTTTTGATCGCCGGTTCATTTGCTACCTTAGGGGCATTATGGGCTTCAAAAGCTGCTGCAGCAAGCACTTTATTTGCAGGAAAACCGAATTCTAAATTTGCAGGTGTTCAAATCGGCGCCATTACCTATTCATTTAGAAGTATGCCGGGAAGCGTTGAGCAATTATTGCAGTATTGCATCGATTGTAATATCAGTGCCATCGAATTAATGGGTGATTCGGTAGAAGATTTTGCAGGAAAACCAAAGAATACGATCCCTCGTCCTGCTTATGTGCCAGGCCAACCGCGTGCCGCCATGACCGACGAGCAACGTGCTGCCTTCGCCAAATACAACACAGAAGTGGCTGAATGGCGCTCAAATGTCTCGATGGACAAATTCAAAGAAGTTCGCAAAATGTATAACGATGCAGGCGTTAGCATTTACGCTTTCAAGCCGAATGCATTGGGTCCAAATAATACAGATGGGGAAGTTGAATATGCATTAAAAGCCGCTAAGGCCTTAGGTGCTGCTTCAGTCACTATTGAATTACCGACCGATACGAAACAATCCCAACGCTTAGGCGATTTAGGTGCTAAACACAAAGTATATATCGGATATCATGCACATTTACAAGCGACAGATACCGCTTGGGACGCTGCATTGGCACAATCTCCATACAATTCCATGAACTTGGATTGCGGTCACTACATTGCAGCGGGAGGTGCGAACACGACGGCTACTTTGCTTGCCCTCATCGAAGCTAAGCATGATCGGATTACAAGTATGCACATCAAAGACCGCCGCTCTAAAGAACGCGGAGGGGAAAACCAAGTATGGGGCGAGGGAGATACGCCATTAAAAGAAATTTTAACCCTATTGAAAACTAAAAAATATAAGTTCCCAGCAACCATCGAATTGGAATACAACATCCCTTCAGGTTCAGATGCTGTTCAGGAAACTAAAAAATGTGTAGAATACGCGAAAAAAATGTTAAGCTAATCCAATAGCTTTGTATTACCCAAATGTTCTATGAGATCGGAGGCCACTAAACTGGCCTTCGATTTTTTTTGAGCATACGTATCCCCCGCCAAGCCATGTAGATATACCCCCAAACAGGCCGCATCATCACTCGAATAGCCCTGAGCCGCGATCCCCGCAATAATTCCCGTCAGTACATCCCCGCTTCCCGCTGTGGCCATGCCATCATTCCCTGTCATGTTAACAAAACGAATGCCAACTGAATTAAAGACATGGGTGGGCGCTCCTTTTAACACCAATACGCCTCGAATTTTATTCTTCCAAACCTGCGCCTGTGCAAGGCCTAACGGATTATGCTGATCAAATCCAGCTCCATGCATGCGAGCAAATTCACCAACATGAGGAGTTAAAATAGCAGAATCTTTAAGTAAATCGAATAAATTAGGATTCGCGGCCAATAGATTCAGGGCATCCGCATCGATGATCAATGGAATCTGTGTTTGTGACAAAACATGTGTGAGTATTTCCAATGCCTCCATTCCCTGACCAAGTCCAGGGCCAATCGCAATGGCTTGATAAGGCTTGAAATCCATCGAATGCCAAGTGCTTCGGGGAATCGTCATCACCTCCGGCAAGCGAACCAGAAGGGCTTGTTCAAGTTCCTCCTCCGCCAACACACTAACTAATCCACAACCCGAGCGCAAGGCCGCCTCAGCCGTCAAAAGAACTGAGCCATAAAATCCAGGACTTCCTCCTATGACTAACACATGCCCAAATCGATGTTTATATCCATTTTCAGCCCTTGGATGGCGGTGATGCAGGACCCATTCTTCCGTTATTTTTATTTCCATATTTTTATCCGAATGCTGAAATTTAAGTATTAAAATTACCTATAATTCCGCTACTTTTACGGCTTATTACAAGCTACATAAAAATGGCCATTCGCACAGCACTTTTATCATTTGGTATGTCGGGACGTGTTTTTCATGCGCCCTTTATTCACTTGCATCCAGGGTTTACGTTGGTTTCCTGTTGGGAACGCTCCCAGCCAAACATCCAATCATTTTACCCGACAGTTGAATCCGTTTCGGACATGAATCTCATCTTGAATGATCCGAATATCGATCTAATTATCGTCAATACCCCCATTTATACCCATTTCGAATACGCCCAAAAAGCAATGGAAGCTGGCAAACACATTGTGGTCGAAAAGGCATTTACCTCTTTTTATTCCGAAGCGATCGCTTTAGAAAAACTAGCAAAAGAAAAAGGAAAACAAATTTTTGTCTATCAAAATCGGCGTTTAGATTCAGATTTTTTAACAGTCAAAAAAGTGTATGAATCTGGTGTTTTGGGCGAAATTGTAGAAGCTGAATTCCACTTTGACCGATTCAATGGCGCGCAATCGCCCAAATTACATAAAGAAATTCCTGGTCCTGGCGCTGGAATCGTCAAGGATCTCGGTCCTCATATCATCGACCAAGCCTTGTATTTATTTGGCAAACCCGACGCGGTTTTTGCCGATTTTCGCATGACGAGACCGGAAACCCAAGTGGAAGATTTGTTTGAGATTTTATTGTATTACCCTAGTTTACGTGTTCGGCTAAAAGCAGGATATTATTTTAAAGAACCCATTCCCGCCTATCAATTACACGGCAAAAAAGGCAGTTTTCTAAAAGTTAGAGCTGATAAACAAGAACCCGATTTAGTGGCGGGTCTCCTTCCTCAAGGCGAAGATTGGGGTACCGAGCAAGCAGAAGCTTTTGGTTTATTGCATATCGATGGCCAAGAACCCATCCGAATTCCTTCTGAAAAAGGAGATTACATGCAATTTTATAACAATGTCCATGAAACTCTCGCCGCTTCCGCCAAACCCGCTGTATCTGCGCAGGATGGTGCCCTTTGCATGCAAGTAATCGACGCGGCCTTTACCAGTGCTAGCGAACAACGAGTTATTTCCCTATCATGAACAGCATCGAGAAAACCAAAACACTTTTTTCGCAATTCGAACCAGAATTAGCAAAGAAAATCCAACAAGTGGGGACCATTCGAAAATTCAAAGCCGAGGATTTTTTGATGAAGACGGGTCAGTCCATTCGCTCCGCGGTCTTAGTGCTCGATGGCATCATCAAAGTTTTTCGCGAAGATGAAGAAGGTAACGAGGTTTTTATGTACAACCTACACCCTGGCGAAGCCTGCGCTATTTCGATGACCTGTGCCTCCCGAAATTTAAATAGCCAAATCATGGCCAAAGCCCTCGTGGATACTGAAGTATTAGCCATTCCCGTGGAACTCATGGACGAATGGGCCAGCAAATATAAATCTTGGTATCAGTTCGTGCTAGAAACCTACCGCTCCCGTTTTGAAGAGCTATTGGACACCTTGGATCAAATCGCTTTTCGGAATTTGGACGAACGACTTTTGTGGTACTTAAAGCAACATCAAAAAAGCTTCCAAAGTAATCTCATCAAAGTTTCCTTCACGGAAATAGCTATGGAATTAAATTCTTCTCGAGAAGTTATTTCGCGCCTGATGAAAAAATTAGCCGAAAAAGGATTCATCCGCATCCATAAAAACCAAATCGAAATCATTCACCTATCGCTATAATCATGAATAATTATCTAAAAATATTGATAATATTTTCATTAGGGGCCCTTTTGGCGGCAGGTCAATTATTTTCAGTCAGTGCCCAGCAAGCAGAATCAAGCCCCTGGAATGGACCTAATGTCAATAAAATTCCCAAAAATCCATCAGGTAATCTCATCCGCTATGGCAAAGCCTTAATCGAAAACACGTCCTATTATTTAGGTCCCAATGGCAAAGTCAACGTGGCGAGCAATGGGATGAATTGTCAAAATTGCCATTTAGAAGCTGGCGCGAAGCCTTGGGGAAATAATTATTTTGGGGTAGCTGCCTTATATCCGAAATTCAGAGCCCGTAGCGGGGGCATGGAATCGATTGCGAAACGAGTAAATGATTGTTTCCAACGAAGCCTTAACGGCAAAGGAATCGACTCTACCAGCAAGGAAATGAAAGCCATTATTGCCTACATGGAATGGTTAGGAACGAACATACCGAAAGGTGCGAAAGTTGGCGGCACCGGTATCCGCGACATCGCATTCCTAGACCGCGCCGCAGATCCAGAAAAAGGTAAAACTCTCTATCAGGAAAAATGCATTGCCTGTCACCTTGTAGATGGAAACGGAATGAAAAATCCAGCCACAGGAGGCTATACCTTCCCTCCTCTTTGGGGTAAAAATAGCTATAATTCAGGGGCTGGATTATTTCGTTTAAGCCGATTAGCAGGCTATATCTATGATAATATGCCGCAGGGGTCAACTTATCAGGCACGCCAACTCAGCGAAGAGCAAGCTTGGGATCTCGCCGCCTACATCAATACAAGAGAAAGACCTGGATTCGATAATTCAAAAGACTGGCCAGACATCGGAGGAAAACCCATCGATCATCCCTTCGGGCCATACAAGGATAGCTTTCCAGAAGCCCAACATAAATTAGGCCCCTTCAAAGCCATGAAGAAATAATTAATACTTCAGAAAAGCCCAGCCATCTTCCTGTTTCAAGACTACTTCCGCCACGCCTGAGGGTACAAAACCGGATTGTGGCAATAGAGTAGCCTTATCAATTTTCCGTTCACGAATCGTATTTTCACAAGCGACGAAGGTGACACCTTTGGTGGCTAATTCGGCAATTTTTGCTTGTTGAGTCGTCTTCGAACCTATCAAAAAATTAATACCTGAACCATGTGCCACGACTTCAACTTGCGTATTCGGTCCTAAAGCAGCTTGAAGATTTCCGATATTTCGAATGGCTCCGTGCCAAGCGGTTGTGTCACTTGTATTCATTTGTATGACAACTTTATGAACTTTTTGGGCAAATAGGCCTGTCGAAAACAATGCGCCAAATAAGAAGGTAACTAGTATTTTTTTCATTTTTTTTTGTTTGAATCAAAAGCAATTTGGGAAAATATCTTGGGTTTGCAAGAGACAAAAGTCACGAATCAGGTAAACATTCCAATCTAAATTTGTCAAAATAAAATCAAATAACATGCTTGACGCACTAAAAAAACTTTTCGGTTTCGGCCCACGCGTAAATTACACGGAATTAATTAAGCAAGGCGCGCAAATTATCGATGTGCGAACCCCCGGTGAATTTAAAAATGGACATAACAAAGGGGCAATTAATTTACCTTTGCAAACTATTTCTCGTGATTTAGCTAAATTGAACAAACAAAAAACCTACATTACCTGTTGCGCCTCGGGAATGCGGAGTCGCCAAGCGAAGAATTTTTTAATCGCACAGGGATTTGAACATGTACATAACGGAGGGAGCTGGACTTCTTTAACTTAATATGACAAAATTCGCCGCCTTATTAGAATCCACCGAACCTGTACTGGTGGACTTCTCCGCAGAATGGTGTGGACCATGCAAGCAATTGAAACCTATTTTGGAACAAGTCAAATCCAAGGTAGGTGCACAAGCGAAAATCATTAAAATCGACGTGGACAAAAATCGCTCCCTAGCCGATAAATTTCAAATCCGTTCCGTACCTACCCTCATTTTATTCAAGGGAGGAAAAGTGGTTTGGCGGCAATCAGGTGTCGTTCCCGCAAGCACCTTAGAAAGTATCATTCGATCTAATCAATAAGCTCATGAAAATTAATAAATTAGCTCTATTTATCATTTTTGCCCTATTTTTAGGGGCATGTTCTTCGTCCACGAATAAAACAGAAGGGATTAAATCCTTGGATGCCATGGCTTTTCAATCCTTATTGAATGAGGACAAAGAGGCTGTGCTCTTGGATGTGCGAACCATCGATGAATTCGAACAAGGACATATCAAAGGGGCGCAAATGGCTGATATTTCAAGTTCAGCATTCCAAGAGATCAGCGCAAAACTTGATAAAACTAAACCTGTTTTTGTGTATTGCCTTTCGGGTGGACGTTCCAGTCAAGCAGCTAATGCCTTACTGAAAGCTGGCTTCACACGTATTTATAATTTGGATGGAGGAATGTTGGCCTGGAATTTGGCAAATTTAGAAATAAGCACCCAAGAAAAAGCTTCTTTGGCGTCCTCAGGCATGTCTTTGGCTGATTTTGAAACTGAAATCAAGGGCAAAAAACAGGTTATCGTGGATTACAATGCCGAATGGTGTGGGCCATGCAAGCAATTAAGTCCGATCTTAAAAGCTTGGGTTAAAGAACAGAACGGTGCTGTGGAATTAATCGAAATCGACGTAGATGCTAATCCTGAGCTTGCCAAAGCCAAAAAGATCGAAGCCATTCCTTATTTGGAAATGTACAAAGATGGAAAAATGACTTGGTCTAATGTGGGGCTAATCGGCAAAACTGAATTAAATCAGGCGAAATAACTTATTTTTTCGCGGGTTCAAATCCGATAGAAACCGAATTTACACAATAGCGTAATCCCGTATCCGTAGGCCCGTCGTCGAACACGTGGCCTAAATGACCGCCACATTTTCCGCAGGTGATTTCGATACGACGCATGCCGAGGGTATTGTCCACCGTTTCTTTGATTACGCCTTTTTTGACTTCCTTGTCGAAGGAAGGCCAACCGCAATGCGCATCGAATTTGGAATCAGAACTAAATAAAGGAGCACCACATCCGCGACATGTATACATCCCCTTTTCTTTGTGCATTAAAAACTTACCAGTGAAGGGCTGCTCGGTTCCTTTTTGACGTAAAATATAAAATTCTTCGGGGCTTAATTTAGCCTTCCATTCGGCTTCAGTTGTAGGCAATTGACTCATAGATTTTGTTGATTGGGAAGCCACACTTGGATTCTGCCCGCAGGCCTGCAAGGCGATTAAAAATAAGAAGGAATAGGCGATGGCAAATGTGCTTTTCATGGCTGTAAATTTAAAGGTAAACGCATTTTTTTGTAAATTGTTTCATCGGCCCCAAATTTAATCGAATGTGTTATTATACCGACCAAACAAGTGCAAAAAAAAACCTCGAAAAGCGTTTTGAGTCACAGGCACTTTTTGAGGCTAGTCATCTACCTAGTGGCAAACAGTCCGGTTTTTCGCACCCAAAATTACCCATTATCACCCAAGCCAAACCCGGCCTAATTCAATTGATTTCTTGGGGACTAATTCCTGCTTGGGCTACTGCCGAACAAGCCCTCACTTTGCCGAATCAAACCTTGAATGCGAAATCGGAAACGATTTTCGAAAAGGCTTCCTTTGAACCCTCGGTGCTACGGCAGCGATGTTTGGTGCTAGTCGACGGATTTTTCGAATGGCAAACCCGCGGCAAAGAAAAAATCGAATACCATATTAAACTCTCCGCCCCCGGGCCCTTCGCACTCGCTGGCATTTATGCGATTTGGATGGATCCTGTTACTCGCGAATTAAAGCCCAGTTTTTCCATCCTGACCACCGCCGCGAATCCATTGATGGAAGAAATCCATAATACCAAAAAACGCATGCCGGTTATTTTAAGTCCAGAAGCTGAAAAATCCTGGATTTCGCCCATGCCTAGCGATGAAATCAAAGGCTTTTTAAAGCCTTTTGATGAACAACACATGCGGGCGAATCCTGTTCGTCCGGTGCTAGAGGAACAATTATCCTTGTTCTAGTCTAGGTGTCGCGGATCGACACGCCAACCTAATTTCCGCAAAGCCTGTACACGTAAACTTCGATGCCCGAACTCCTCCATCACCGCACCTTGCATCCAATAGACGCCTCCACCTCGAAAGCTATACTTTTTCAAATCCGTCGGGAAATGCACCGTATCAAAAAACTCGCCCCGCACATCCAAAAAATAACCGAAATACATCCGATCCCCATTTTTCGTCCGCGTAGGTTTCAGCGTCACCAAATAACCCAAAATATCCCCCCGCTCGAAACACAAATCGGCATTCAAAAGCGTTTGGGGTAATTCATCGACTAAATCAAAAGGCGAACAGAGCGGAAAACCGAGGAGCTCCCATTGGTCAAAGGCATCTTCCAACACATCATGTTCCAAGACCGGTAAGGTTCCCCAATGAGTTGTGTCCTCCGAAAACATGTCCATGGAAACCACCGGCGCCCGATTCCCCTGAAAACGGGCATGCGCCTCCCAAAGTAAGGGTTTTTTCTCCCATCCGAGTCGACGAAAAGCACCTATGCGAACCAATAAAATGACTTGTTCGAGGCCAATGGGTACGCGGTGCACAAAATCCTCCCAACTTCGAAAAGGCCCCGCCTGTTGGCGCGCCTCCAATAAATCTCGCACCACTCGCTTTTCCAGGCCTTTGACATGCACCCAACCCAGCCAAATCACCGTCCCCTCCAAGCGCGTTAAAAAATCACTGGCATTCAACTCCGGCGCCTCGATCTGCGCGCCACAGCGCCGCGCCTCATGGATATAAAACTCTGTCCGGTAAAATCCTCCGAAATTATTGATCACCGCGACCATAAATTCCAAGGGATAATAGGTCTTCAAATACAGACTTTGGTAACTTTCTACGGCAAAGGAGGCCGAATGGGCCTTTGAAAAACTATAGCCGGAAAAACTCTCCATTTGACGCCAAACCTCCTTCGCCACGGCGGGATCATAGCCTTTCTCGGTGCAATTGGTAAAAAAAACATCCCGAATCCGCTCAAATTCTGCCCGAGAGCGGTATTTGCCCGACATCCCCCGACGCAACACATCCGCCTCCGCCAAACTCAAGCCCGCAAAATAATGCGCCACCTTAATCACATCCTCCTGGTACACCATCACCCCAAAGGTTTCTCGCATCAATTCACCCATCAAAGGATGTACCGGCACATAGGAATCCGGCGCATGGAAACGCTCAATATAGGCCTTCATCATACCCGAAGAAGCCACACCCGGCCGGATAATAGAAGAAGCCGCGACCAATGTCAGGTAATCTTGGCAGCGTAATTTGGTCAACAAAGACCGCATCGCCGGCGATTCAATGTAAAAACAACCCATCGTTTCATGCCGCATCAATTGCTTCCGAAGCCCCTCGTCCCGCATAAAATCCTGCACCCGATGAATGTCCACATCCACACCCCGATTCACTCGAATAATATCGACGGATTCTTTGATATGCCCCAGTCCTCGTTGGGATAATATATCGAACTTCGCAAAACCAATTTCCTCGGCCACATACATATCAAACTGGCAAATCGGAAAGCCTTTGGGCATCGGTTCCAAGGCCGTATAAAAGGCCAAAGGAGCCTCCGAAACCAAAATACCCCCCGCGTGAATGCTTAGATAATTCGGAAAATCGAGTAATAAATTGCCATACTTCACAATCAAGGCTTGCATCTCCGAAGCCACCTCCCGCATCGCCGTGGCGGGATCTAACCAGGCATCGATTTCGGATTTGGGAAGCCCGAATACCTTGGCTAATTCGCGGTAAATCGACTTATCACGAAAGGTGACGTAGGTGGCCAACAAACACACGTGCTGCGCCCCATAACGTTTAAAAATATAATCAATGATTTCATCGCGCTCATCCCAAGAAAAATCGATATCAAAATCTGGCGGGCTCGTCCGTTCCGAATTAATAAAACGCTCAAAATACAAATCCAGCGTAATCGGATCCACATCCGTAATCCCCAAACAATAGGCCACAATCGAATTCGCCCCACTTCCCCGGCCCACATGAAAATAGCCCCTTGAGCGCGCGTAACGAATGATATCCCAAGTAATCAAAAAATAGGCATCGAAACCCAAGTCGTGAATGACCTTTAACTCCTTTTTAACTCGTTCTTGCGCCTCCCGATCCGCCCGGGGATAGCGATGACGCATGCCCTCGGCGGCGAGTTTAGCGAGCAGCGCACGGTCATCATCCCGACTCGAACTGAATAATCGCCGATTCTTTGGTATTTTAAAATCAAACGAAAACGAACAATCGGCCAAAATCTCCGCCGCCCCCGTCAATAATTCCGGAAAATCCGCACAAAAAACAGCCAATTCCTCCGGTCGATACATCCGTTCATCTGCTGAGGCTTGCGCCTCGGGGGCTAATTTGCTCAATAAGATATTCTTATCGATCGCCCGCAACAAACGATGCATTGAAAAGCCCCTTTGGTCCAAAAACGTAATCGCCTGACACCAAACCATCCCTGTTCGATCCTTTTCTTTCCACAAACGATTCCGATCCTGCGCGCGAATCCCCCAGCGCTCCTGAGCGCCCAAGCTTTTTACTTGTGTTTTGCGCGCATAGGGAAAAATCGTCCAGACATCCGGGGAAACGGGCGGGCGATCGGGCCAGGGTTCGGATGCTAGCAAATACTGCGAGGCAAAGCGGTGAATTTGGGCCAAGCCCTCCGCATTTCGGGCGATGCAGAGGTACATGAGAGAATCTTGTTGGCGAAATTCCATGCCTAAGACGGGTTTGACGCCGGCGAGTTGGCATGCCTGCACAAAATCAAAAATCCCGGAAGCCCGATGAATATCTGTCAGCGCCAGCGTCTGTATCCCATGCGCCACCGCTGCCTGGACCAATTGTTCCGGCGAAAGCGTCCCATAACGCAAGCTATAATACGAATGACAATTCAGGTACATGTTTATTCCGATTTTTCAGGCAATGCATTTCGCCGTTCCCCTCGCCCCATCAATCCACTCGCCCGCAAGACGGAAAAATCCCCGTAGCGATTGCGTAGCAAGTCCATAGCCCCATACAAAGGCACCAAACGCGCACCTTGATCGAATAAGCCTAATTGCTCCTGCCCTTGCAGTAATTTCGAAAAACGAACGCCAATGAGCCGAATCAGTAAACGTCGGTCATACAAACGCTCAAACAAATCCCGCACAGCTGGAATCAAGAGGTGATCACTCGCCGTGGCAGGCAAGGTAATTTGGCGCGTATGCGTATCGAAATTCGAATAGCGGACTTTGACGGTCACGCAAGAGGTACATTGGCCGGCTTGTCGGAGGTCGTAAGTGAGCTGCTCGGTCAGGGAACCTAAAATTCGCCGAATCAGCCCCACGTCCGTCGTATCTTGTTCAAAGGTCATTTCTTTCGACAAGGATTTCTGTTCTGAATAAGGAACTACGGGTCGTAAATCGATGCCATTCGCCCGTTCCCAGAGCTGAATACCTGATTTCCCAAAGGTACGCTCCAATACCTTGAGGGGCATTTGACTTAGGGAACCGACGTGGCTGATGCCCATGTTGCGTAATTGTTGAGCCGTCACCGCCCCGATCATCGGAATTTTTCCCACGGGCATCGGTGCCAAAAAGGCCTTTTCCTCGCCTGGAAGGACTTGGTATTGGCCGGCGGGTTTGACGAAATTGGTGGCGACTTTGGAAACGGTTTTGTTGACCGATAGACCAAACGACATATGAAGTCCGGTTTCTTTCTGAATTTTTTGGCGCAAATGCGTGGCAAATTGATAGGTCCCAAAAAAGCGTTCCATGCCGGTCATGTCTAAATAAAACTCGTCGATGGACGCCTTTTCGACCACGGGTGCCTCCGCCATCACCAAGGAAGTCACCGCATCCGAATATTGCGTATAGGCCTCAAAATCTCCGCGTAATACAATTGCATCCGGACAAAGCTTCAGGGCCATTTTCATAGGCATCGCGGATCGGACTCCGAAAGCGCGCGTTTCATAACTGCAAGCGGCGACAACACCTCGGTCAGAGAGTCCGCCGACAATCACCGGTTTTCCCAGCAATCGATCATCCCGCAGACGCTCCACCGAAACGAAAAAACTGTCCAAGTCCATATGCACAACGGCACGATCTTGCATAAAATTGCTAGTTATTTGGTGATTTTGAATACCTTTCGTAACTTCGAAAAGTATATACGAAAATATTGAATACGAATTTTATTCATTTTAACTTAATAAACAATAGTCATGAGCACTTTTTTTAGTCAGAATTTACGTTTTTTACGCAGCAAGATGTCGGAAAAAACCTCCCAAGAAAAACTGGCTGAATTACTCAAAATCAAGAAACCTACCTTGGGTTCTTATGAATCGGGGCGTGCTGAACCTAAATATGCGGATTTAATCGCGCTGGCTGAGTTTTTTCAAGTAGAGGTGGACGAATTATTGAAAGAAGATCTCTCGAAACGCATCCCCGGATTAGCGAATAAACCGAAGCTACGTATTTTAGCCACGACGGTCAGTCCGGACAATGAGGAAAATATCGAATTCGTACCCATTCGTGCGTTAGCGGGCTATACCGCTTCCTACGACGATTTGGAATTCATTAGGGAATTACCGACGTTCCAAGTGCCTTTTTTGGCGAAAGACCGGAAATACCGCGTTTTCCCGATTAAAGGAGAATCCATGTTACCGCTCCAACCGGGTTCGCTCGTCTTCGCCGAATATGTCGAAGACTGGAACTCCATCAAAGACGGGACCATTTGCATCGTGGTTACGCGCGAAGACGGGGTGGTACTGAAAAAAGTAAGTAATCACTTGGCCGATCGCAAGGTGCTTATCTTAAATTCGACGAATTCAGCCTATGATCCTTATCCGATCCTCGGCACAGAAATTCAAGAAATCTGGAAATTCGCCGGGTATTTTCATAATGATTTTCCGATGAAGTACGAAGGGTAAAGTCTGGAGGCCGGAGGAGAAAGGCCGGAGGTGGTATAGGCCAGAGGCGGAAGGCGGTATATAGGCTACACTTCGAACTAACAATAAGAGTAAATAAATCGACGCATAAATGCGTCTCAAACTTTGGCAAACCTAAAGGATTGCCAAATGAGCTGCCTTCGGACTGCGAACTTCGGCCTTCGGACTAAAAACGACTACGGACTTTGGCCTTCGGACTTCGGCCTTCGGACTAAAAACAACTACGGAATCTGGCCAACGGACTTCGGCCTTAGGACTAAAAACGACTACGGACTCTGGCCAACGGACTTTGGCCTTCGGACTAGATAACAACCTACCATGCATATCCCATTTTCCAAAATATCCTCTGCACTTGCCATCAGCGAAAACCAAGTGCGCAAAACCATCGCCCTATTGGACGAAGGCGCCACGATTCCCTTCATATCCCGCTACCGAAAAGAA
>CANHCG010000011.1 GCA_947459055.1 Cytophagaceae bacterium
AGGCATAGAAATAAGAGGTACGTTTTCTTCATAGTAAGTTTTACATATATTTTACAAAAATGATACATTAATCGAATAATAAAAATTATAAACTTGATAATGCTACCAAATTTGGTGATTTGTCGACAAATTTACGGTCAATAAAACAATGCACGACATGAAATACTTATTTATCTTTTTTTTATTGAATTCATTTTCATTTTTTGGGCAAAATTCGAAGGATTCTTTAGCGATTCAGGAGGTGTTACAAACGCAGGTTGGGCATTGGAATCGAGGCGATATTCCGGCCTTTATGGAGTATTATGAGAAGTCGGAGGATTTGAAATTCATTGGAAAGGCGGGGGTGACGAAGGGCTGGAAGGCGACACTGGACCGGTATTTACGAACGTATCCGAACAAGGAGGTAATGGGCACCTTGAAATTTGATATTTTAGAAATCGATGTGACAGCGGCTAAGACGGGATGGGTATTGGGCAAATGGCATTTGACCCGGCCGTCAGTGGGCGATGTAGGGGGCTATTTTACCTTGGTTTTAAAGAAAATCAAAGGCCGCTGGTTGATCGTTCGGGATCATACCTCCTAAGATAATTTTTGGGTGGAAGGGGTGATAAATGGTATTAAAATCTAGAAAATCAGCTTAATTAATGCCGACACGTGAGAACACGTAAAACATTTCATTGGCAATTTGCATAGAGCGTTCATCGTATTTTTCAGCTTCTACGAGTGAATCGTCGAAGGCTTTCGGGTCTTCATAGCGAACGGGGATTCGGGCATCGGCACCAGGGATAAAGGGACAATTTTCATCGGCATGATCGCAGGTCATCACGGCAGCAAATGAGCTGTGGGGATTGACTGGATCATTGAATAATTTAGAGAAAATAAGGATGGGGTTTGCGTCTTGGGTGTGATAGGTAATGTAAATTGGATTTGAATGACCGCGTTTAGAGATCAAAAAACCAAAACGTTCCAATGAAGCAATTGCTCGTTCATTACAGGCCGTCACTTCGACGCCACCGGAGTAGCATTGTGCAGGTATTTGGAAATAATCAGCAGCTGTTTGTGCCCAAATTTGAGAAAACTGAGATCTTCTGGAATTATGGGTACAAATGAAATGAAGGCGAATGGGCGCTTCGGCTTTTCGTTTGCTTTTGATGTAATCGATAAGGACTTGAAGGATTTCTTTTCGCTCCGCGCTAATTTCAAGGGATAAAGCCGCTTCGATTTTTAGGTTTAATTCTTCATTCATGAGATTTCTTTTTTAAAGGGCCGCTCAATGTTTCCATTTTCTTTATCTATGTTTCTTTTAGCTTTGTGCCTTCTAGCTTTGTGCCTTCTAGCTTTGTGTCTTCTAGCTTTGTCAATCCTTCCCGGTTTGACAAAGCTAACGGGAAATCAGGAATTATGGTGGGCAAAAACTGATATTCTATTAGCAGCAACCAGAACCTGGGGCACAACTAACAGCCGTTGAAATTTCAGCAACTTTCACCTTTGGTTTTTCAGCCACAGGTGGCATACAACACGCAGAAGAATCTTCCATCACATAATGTGGGTCATTAAACTCCGCATCTTCGTGAAAATAATAGACCTCCCACTGAATGCCATCGGGGTCTGTCGCCCAAAATTTATCCTGTACCGCATAACAACAGGAAGTGCCGATTTCCTCTTTGGAAACGATTCCCTGTGTCCGGGCTAATTCCAAGCGGGTTGACATTTCTTCAAAAGTAGCTACTTGAAAACCCAAATGCCCGAAATTCGCCTGAACTCGTGATGGATTTTCGATAAACGAAATGATCAAGGAGGGTGAGTCCAAGACATATTTGGCATATCCTGCTTTAATTTTAGAAGCCGCTTGACCAAAAAACGTCGTGTAAAAATTTACTGAAGCCGCTAGATTACTCACATATAGAGAGACATGCATGCGCGGGAATGGGGATTGATTTTCCATATTAACAACAAGAAGATTTTTGAAGATTTGAATATTCACTAAAAAAGTCACTAAATAATTGGCTCATTTGGGACCATTTTTCAGCATTTATACAATAACAAATAGAAGTTCCTTCAATACTGCCTTGAATAATGCCAATTTCCTTTAATTCTTTCAAATGTTGGGAAATGGTTGCCTGAGCCAGCCCCAATTCCTGAACTAAATCGCTATTTATACATGTTTGGGAAGCATGCAAATAGTTCAAAATAGCCACCCTGGCTGGATGTCCGATCGCCTTTGCTAAAAAAGCAATTTCTTTTTGTGACTCTGAAAACAAATTTGATTTTGAAGCGCCCAAGTATTTTTTATTACATCGCAATATTACGATGAATATTCTTGATTTCAAAATAAGTGATCCCTAGCTTTGTCAAACCGGGAAGGATTGACAAAGCTAAAGGGGAAAAATGAATTTTATTCAAAAAAAACTGATCATTTTCTAATGATCGCCTTTTCGTTTTAATAAAACTCCGCCGGCGGCTTCTTTGATTGTGTTCGTGAAAATGAACGCATTGGGGTCTAATTCCAAGACTAAATTACGCAAATGGCGTACTTCAAATCGGGTGACAACGGTAAAAATGATATCCGTCGGATGGCTCACATCAAAACTATCCTTCATAAACCCTCGTTCGCCCTTGTAAACTGAAATCCCTTTCCCCATTTTCATGACCAAACCTTTTTTAATGGCATCATGGTTTTTGGAAATAATCGTCACACCCGTATATTCCTCCAAACCTTCAATAACATAATCGATACTTCTCGTCGCCACAAAATAGGTTAGCATCGCGTACAAAGCAGTCTGCAATCCTAATCCTAAAGCCGCGATCAAAAATAAAATCACATTGATCCCCAAAATAATCTCCGTAATGGTAAATCCAGACCGTTTTAAGGTATACAAAGCCAATACTTCAATCCCGTCAATCGCACAGCCCCCACGCATCCCTAAGCCAATTCCCAAGCCCAAAAACAAACCCCCAAATAAAGAAATTAACAACTTATCTGTGGTAACAATCGGATAGGGTATCAAAGTTAGAGCCAAAGCCAAACCCACCACAGCTGCCAAAGTCTTCCAGGCAAAAGCCTTATTGATCAAATACCCCCCCATAACAACAAATGGGACGTTACAAAGAATCATCAACCAAGCTATCGGTATGTGATAGGTTTCATGAATCAAAAGAGCTACCCCCGTCACACCCCCATCCAAAAAATGATTTGGGACCAAAAAACTTTTCAAGGCAAAGCCAGCAAATAAAACACCCGAAATGGCATATAAAATATCTCCTAGGTATTGCTTCGTATGTTGTGTACTCATTTTATATTTCTTTGTTTAATTCGTTCCACATGTTCCATCTTTTGAGCATGGCGTTCTCGCTTGGCTGTTTCCGTAAAATACTGATGTTGGCCCAAAAATGTCAGTTGAATCTGATCCCATTTTTCTACCTCTTGCACAATTCCTCGGATTTTTAATTCTTCAAACAAGGTCATCGCTATGGAATCAAAATCCGATCTTCCCAAATAATCCAAATCCGCATCCGCCAAAATTTCCTCTAAATGTGTCTTAGGTTTTTGTGGAATCTGCGTGGCACGAATCATGCCTTGTATTTGATTTAATTCATCCAAAGAAAAACCTAAATCAGGTAAATACTGAACCGCCATTCGGCAGGATTCCTCTTCATGACCATCCGCCTTCACTAAAAATCCGGTGTCATGAAATAAGGCTGCCACCAAAACTAACTCAATTTCTTGCTCTGAACAGTTTTCCGCGTGGGCTAAACGGTAAGCCTCACGGAAAACATCCAAGGTATGACCCAAACAATGGTAATGTAAATCCTTGGATAAGTCCAGCAATAATCCACCTATCACCCGTTCATACACAGCCAGTACTCGCTTACTCGCAATGCATCTTGTCAACGCATAAATCGGTAAGGCTTGCGCCTTTCCCTTAACTTTTATAGGCTCTAAGCCCTCAAATACGTATAAACCGGAGAGCGCCACTTCATTCACGACCGATTCGGAAACCAAAATTTGACCCGCCTCCGCATGTGAACATAACCTGGCAGAAACATTGACCGCATCACCAATCACTGTATAATTCATTTGGTCCTTCGAACCAATATTTCCCGCAATCGCCTTTCCCCGATTCAAACCTATACCTATCTCAACGGGCGCCAAACCTTTTTCCTTCCGAGCTTGATTAAAACCAATCAATAATTGCCGCATCTCCAAAGCTGTCAATAAGGCCCGATGCGTATCATCATGCCCCGGAATCGGTGCCCCATAAATAACCATTAAGGCATCCCCAATAATTTTATCCAGTGTCCCATTGTGCTGAAACACCACATCAATCATCAAATCAAAATATTCATTCAATGTTTTTACGACTTCAATCGGCACCATCCGCTCACTCATACTCGTAAATCCCCGAATATCAGAAAATAAGGTCGTTAACGTCAATTCCTGCCCCCCTAAATTCAACAAATCCTCATTTTCCAAAATCTTATCCACAATCTGCTTGGATACATATTTCTTAAACGTACTCTTGATCTTATCTAAATACGATATATCCTCAATCGCAATCACCGTACCTATTTGTTCTCCCAAATCGTCAATCAGCGGTGAAATCGTCAAATTCACATGCATCGGATTCGGACCCACCTGAATTAAAAAATTTTGTTCCGAACTTACCCGGACGTCCAATTCGACTTGCTCTAACATCCGCACTAAATCAACATCCTTTTCAAACACAATTTGATAATGATTCCCCAAACACATCTCAGGCGAAATCTGCAAAATCTTAACCGCCGTCTTATTCACATAATCAATCTCCCCAAATAAATTCGTCGTTATCACCCCCGTATGAATCGATTCCATGATGTTTTCATTGAATCGCTTGGATTCAATCAGGGTATCCAACAAAAAGGTATTATTATACGCCACACTCGCCTGAACCGAAATCGCCGAAAACATTTCAACATCTTCTCGACTGAAATCCGACAAACCATTACGCATTTCCTTATCCAAAATCACCAAGCAACCTAATAACTGATTTTTTCCTGTAATGGGAGCAACTAAAGAAAAAGTTCGCCCCAATTTTTCCATGATCGAATCATCCATCGGAATACATCCATGGCGTTTTTTCTGAAGGGCCATTTTTTGCAAAAAACCCTTTTTCTTATTGAAAATTATCCGCTGCAATAGGCCCTCATCAAAATTAAAAACAGCCTTTGGAATAAATAAATCGGAATTCTTTTCCTCAATTAAGACAAAGCCTGAAGATGCATCGAGAATCCCACATGTCCGAATTAGAATATCCTGTAATAAATCATTAACGTTTTCATGCTCAATCAACGTATTAGTGATTTCCAATAAAGTTTCCAGCTCTAACTGCTTAAACGCTAAATTCTTCATTGCTTCTTCGTAATCACCAAGGTTATATCGTCAGGATTATGTTGGCCGCCCAACCAAGCATCCACCGCCTCCATGATAGCTGCGTGTAAATCTTGAATGGAGGCGTGTCCATGTTGTTGGATCAATGCCGCCAACGCCTCATAATCAAACATCTCCCCCCCTAAATTAGGCGCCTCTGGAATTCCATCCGATAATTGAACGAGCACATCCCCTTCCTCAAAAGGCCGAGTAATTAAATCAAAGGTCTCATTTTTCAAGCCCCCCAAAGGCAAATTGATTTGCTGAATCTCCTCTACCAATCCGGTCTTGGCCACAAAATGATACATCGGTGGCATGGCTGCTGAAGCTAAATACATATGATCCGAATCAAATTTGGCGATATTTAAACTCATCCGTAAAACACCCAAATCCACGCGCTTAATCACTTTGTTCAATTGCCCCAAGATCAAATTTGGCATTTTCGGCTCAATTCCATTTAACCCGGCTTTGGTGATGGAAACCATCATCCCTGAAGTCGTTCCGTGACCAGTTGCATCCCCACAAACTACAAATAAGGTTCCATCCTCTTGCTCAAAAAAGTCATAATAATCACCTCCTACTTCCGTAGATGCTCTAATAAAGGCATGAATAGCTAAATCTTTCCGCTTGGGATATTCTTTGGGCAACATACTTTTTTGTAAATCCTGAGCTGCCTTTAACTCCGAATTTTTACGTCGCTCCTCCATTTTCTTTCGCTGAATATGCTCTCGGTAAACCACAAGATAACGGATAGCGAAGCCCACCATGAGGATATACAATCCAAATGCCCACCAAGTCAAATACCAAGGAGGTAAAACCTTAATGCGAATACTTGCCCCCTGCTCATTCCACACCCCATCATTATTCGAACCCTTTACTTGGAACACATATTCCCCAGCAGGTAAATTTGTATAGGTCGTAAAGCGACGATCCCCACAATACACCCAATCCTTATCATAGCCCACCAAGCGATAGGCATATCGATTCTGCGTAGCATTTCTGAAATTTAGGGCAATAAAATCAAATGATACTACCTTTTCATCCGCATTGAGGACAATCTGACTATCTAATTGATCATCATCCAAAATCCAATTCTGCTTATTGGTTTTCAAACTTTGAATTAAAATGCGAGGAGCCAATGAATTATCACGAATATCCTCTGGATTAAATACGCTAACCCCATTTACCCCCGAAAATATGATTTCTCCTAGGTCATTTTGAAATGAACTATTCGCATTAAACTCAAATCCTTGAACCCCATCCGAAGGAGTGAAAATCCGCAAATCATCCGTCTTAGGATTCAAGCGAACAATTCCATAATTCGAACCAAGCCACATAAATCCAGCTTTATCCTTGTAAATATCGTAAAAGGAGGAGGTCATCAATCCATTTCGCTGGTTTAAATATGAGATTTTCTGCGTCTTAATATCATATTTCAAAATCCCACTTCCGTAGGTTGGGAAATAAAAATAACGCCCCTCATGCACGGTAAACGAACTAACTACGGTTTTACCTCCCAAGCCCATCGGCTTTTGGGTAATCCGCTGAATTTCATTGGACCGCTCGTTCCAGCGATAGAGGTGGTTTAGTGAGAATAGATAGGTGTAATCTGTATCCCGAGAAAACACCCGAACTGAATCTGGCATTTGACTAATCTTCTCGGCATAATCTCTAAAAATGGGTTTTCCATTGGCATCAGAAAGCCATTGCACTCGGTAACCTCCTTTAATTAAATCTCCCGAACGCGTCAAATAATGTGAAAGCGATCCCAAATATTTTTTCATATACACACTATCCGGAATCGGGATCTTGAACAAGGTAAATGATTTATCCTTTGGTTTTTTTATGAATAATTTACGCCCTTCCTTCGTATTCACATATAGCCAAATATTCCCGTGTAAATCACCTCGAATGTGATACAATGGGTTTACATCCGCTTCCCCACGCATCACAGGAACTAAGGTTTTTTGATTCGTTTTTCGATCGATAAAAGCCACGGAATTTTGACCCGCATCCGCATTTCCTATCCATAAGTTTTGATCCTTATCGATGTAGCCGCCCCAAGTACTGTAAAAGCCTAGTCCTACATTTTTCGTGGCCTCTTTCGCATATAAACCAAATTTATTTTTACCTGGGTCATAAGATAACAAACCATAGGTGTCCGTACCGATCCAAATGACTCCATTTTTATCTTGTAAAATGCGATCAAAACGACATTTATCTAAGCGAATTTCGTTGGTATTCGTCAATAATTTCCATTGCTGATTTGCAAATTGATAGACATAAATTCCGACCCCAATTGCTGAAAACCAGACTTCCCCTGATTTTTTATCCAACATTAAACTTGGAATCGTCACTTTCGATAAATCCAATCCAGGTAATTGTACTTTATTTACCTGATAGGTATTAGCAACTTTCTTAAGTTCGAAAATTCCTTGTTGGGTGCCCAGCCAATACCTCCCTTGGCCCAAAGAAATAGCATCAAAACAGGTATTTTGCTCTGCAGGCTGGTTTGTCCTTAAGGATTGAAAAACGATTTTTTCTGTCCGAATATCGAAAACCTTTAGGCCATTCCCTGTTGATAAAAGTAAGGTTCGGTCATCCAAAGGACTGATGGAGAAAATAACTTGATCGGCTAATTCCAGTTTAGCATTTCGAATCAGCGTTAGGGGAGCCATGGCACGTTGTTCCCCAGTCGATAAATCGACCCGCAATAATCCCAGCCCATTTGTCGCGCACCAAAGTATTTTTTGATTAGATTCTAAATGCAAAGAAAGAACCGCCCCATAAGCACTCGGGAGGATGGCTACCTTTAACTTTTTCTTTAAAATTTCTCTAGACTTATTCTCGAAATTTTGAAATTTACCCGTTTTCTTATTTAACCAAGAAATATTACCCAAGGAAGTCCCCAAGATCATATCCCCATTCTTTTTCTCGGTTAAACTCATTACCCAGCCTCTGGCTAAGGTCGTCGAGTCATCTAAAAAATGGGTGTATTTTTTGAATGTATACCCATCATAGCGATCCACTCCATCCATCGTACCGACCCATAAATAGCCTAGGCGATCTTGATGAATATCGAACACAGAACTTTGTGACAATCCCTGCTGAATCGTCAAATTTTCAAATCGGATATTCTCTCTTTTTTGCGCAAATCCATGCGTAAAGAATAGGGAAAATACGGAGGCAAGCCATAGAGCCTTTAAATTCATCGGTACAAATTAAAAATTTGTCATCGCATCCTCTTTGTCAGCAAAAACGGTGGAATACTTTGTTAATCCCATGATTTTAAAGGTTTTATCGACGATTGGCGCTAAATTATAATAGCCTAATTTTCCATCGGTTTCTTGAAGTTTCTCAATAATCTCGATGAGAATGGAAACGCCAATACTATTAACAACTTTGGTATTAGCTAAATTTAAAAGGATTTTATTTTTACCGTTGGAAATATGTTCCATGCATACAGATGAAATCATTTCACCGCCCACATTGTTCAAATACCCGTCAGTTTCAAGGATAATTACATTATTTTCTTCTAGTACATTTACTTTAAATTCGCTCATGATTCTTTCTTTTTTGTCATTGTTACGGTAGTGCCTTCTTTCGTCGACTCAAACTCAACTGTATCCATTAATTCTTGTATTAACTGTAAACCCCAGCCTCTTTTTCGTTCATCGGTACCCACTTTGTTTTCAATTTTGGGTATCTCCACATTCGATTTATCAAATCCAATGCCCTGATCTATCACCTTAATGACCAATGAATCCTCTTCCAAAATGAAATGGATAAAAATATTATTCTCTGCCCTTGAATGTTCAAAAGCATTTATGCAGGCCTCAATGAGTGCCATGCTAATTTCAGCTGCCTTGTCGTCGCTCAAATCCATGTGCTTAGCTACCACCTCAGCGGTATTAATAGCGACTAGCTCCATGTCTGGCAAGATGGGCAGCTTCAATTCAATTTTTGGTTTTCCCATAGCTTATTTTGTTTTTTTTATGATAACAATCGTAATATCATCCGGTGTAATTTGGCCGGCTAACCAATTTTGGCCCAGTTGAATTAATGCCTCTTTAATTTCATTTGCCGATTTATCAGCGTGGCGTAAAATACATTCCTCCACGGCCGGATAACCCAATTGAACCCCTTCTAAATTAGGCGCCTCAGGTAATCCATCTGAAACAATCACAAATAAATCTCCTGTCTCAAAAGGTCTTTCAACTTGATCAAAGGTCGCTCCATACAAGCCCCCCAGTGGTAATCCACTTAGTTGGATTTCTTCCACTCCATTCGTTTTCGCCGTGTACAAATAACACGGTGGCATCGCTGCAGAACTTAAAACCAAGCTATCATTCTTGACATGAACGATATTTAAACTCATGCGTAAAATTCCTAAATCGACTTTTTTAACAAGTCGGTTTAAATCAAATAGCATTTTATTCGGTTCATCTAAAGGAAGACCTATTAATCCAGCTTTCGTGATCGAAACTAACATCCCCGCGGCCGTTCCATGACCCGTAGCATCTCCACATACTGCGATGAGCGTTCCATCAGGTTGGGGATGAAAATCATAATAATCACCGCCAACTTCAGACGATGTCTGCAAATAAGTGGCTATATCAAAACCTAAATTGGTAGGTAATTGCTTAGGCAGCATTCGATTTTGCAAATCCTTAGCGGCCTCTAATTCTGCCATTCTGCGCTCATCCTCTGCTTTACCTCTTGATTTTTTGGCTTGATATTTTCCAAATAAAATAAATAGGTAGGCCAATAAACCCAAGTAGACTAGGTAAGCAAAAATGGTTCGATACCACGGAGGTGAAATTTTAAATTTGACCTTTGTCTCCTCGCTTACGTGGCCCGAAGCGTCCATGGCTCTTACGTGAAAGGTATAAGTACCTTCTTTTAAATTGGTATATTCTTTTTTGAAATCTTTACTATAATCAGTCCATGCATCATCCTGGTTTTCGAGCCAATAACTAAAAGTCGTTTTATTCTCTGTTCCATATAAAGGATAGGCCACCTCAAAAACAAGATTGTTTTGAGAATAAGGAAGTGTTTCAGGAACAATGGGAACTAATTCACCGTTAGATGAAATAGACCGAATCAATGCTTTAAATTGCTGCGCAGGTTCTTTCAAGGCCAAGGTAGGAACGTAGCGATATAATTTATTCTCTTGAGATCCAAACCAAATCACCTCATTTTCTCCACTACCCTCTGGAAATACTTTATAACTCAATTCATCTAAATCCACTTTGAAAAAAGGATATTTCTCAAACGTGAATCCCTTTTTAAAATCAAAATAGGTTTTGAAAAGACCTTTTTTGCAGATAAGCCAACCATACCCTGCCTCTTTGTTATACGTATAGTTCCATAATTCAGTATTAACCATTTCATCTAAACTAAAGCCTGTATATCTTAGTTTTTGAGCTTTGGTGTCCACAATAAAGATTTTATTTGCCGAATCACATGTCGCTAAAATGTCATCTTTTAAATAAAAAATTCCTTTTAATTGTTTGGTTTGAGCAAATGTTTTGTCCTGAGGCAGGGGTTTAAATGAACCTTGCCCTGATTGATCATAGGTAAATTGAACAAGCCCCTTTCTGGTGGATATGATAATTTTCCCGGGTTCCAACTCTGAAATATTATTGCCACTAAATTTCTCTCCCCCTATAACTTTAATTTGCTTCCAAACCTTCCCATTAAATTGATGTAGCAAAAGTCCATAAGCACTGTTACTACTATATAAAAGCGAAGGATTTAACTTAGATTGAATGGATTTATTGCTTCGGTACGAATCTGAAATCTTGAGCTTCTTCCCATTTAAAACAGCGTTGATCGAATAATTATTGGTGCAGACAATTTGATCATTAAATAAAATCAACGAACCTCCCAGCTCTTTAACATCCAAAGACTTAAACACCGATGTTTCGGTCACTGTCTTTTTAGGTATAAATTGAAATAAATCATCAGATGTTCGAATAATTAAATTTCCTTTTAGCCTAAGAATATCCGTCACACCACCTGCGATTCCATTTAAAGAAGAAAAATTAGTCAACGATGGATCAAAAGAAATTTTTGTAGCCCCCGAATTGGCTCCCCAAATATCCCCTACTCGGTCTTGCATGACATATGCTAAACCAGGTTCAGGCAAGCCTGAACTAAGGCCAACTTCAGCATTCGTGCTTAAATCTTGATTAAGAAATAAAACACCCTTGTCATTAGTAATAATGGCAATCTTACCATTTCGCATGACTTTATCATTGATGTAAGACTTGCCTTCCATGACGTATTTATTGGCATATGGATTATTCACCGGCAAAAATTCGCCTTTCTTCGTCATCCTTATTAAACCAATATTTCTAGAAACAAGCAGGTGATCCCCATTGTCCAATTGATAGTTTGCCTCGATCCGATTTTGAGCAAACAATTTTTCTGATCCTTTGATAACCGAAAATCCATTTTTAGCCGAGTACTTAAATAAGCCTTTCCCCCAAACTCTTAAATAAACTCCATCTGGTGAACTTAAAATAATATGAATATCATCCTCGAACTTATATGAACGCAAGTATTTCTTATCCTTATACAAATAAACCGCATTTTCTGTTTGAAAAAATACGGTATCCTGATGAACGGCTAATCCCCAAAATGTAGCTGAAATCTCATCCTTTTTGGGTAATTTATCAGAAAGAGATATATACTCATTTTGACCAAATTTATTTTTTTGTAAATAGCCAAAATTAACTCCTGAAAAGCCTACGTAAATCGTATTTTTTGAATCCGTGTCAGCATCACGAATAAAAGCACTCATTGGCTTTCCATTTTGTAATACCTGCCTTACCCTTTGACCATCAAATTCGATGAAACCATTTTTTACGTTCCCTACATAGATAATTCCTTCCTTATCTTGAAGGACAACATAATTACCAAAAGAAGAATTTAAAAAATCCCTTTTATAATGGGAAATAAAAAAATTACCTAATTCTAAATTCTTATCGCTAGGGGTTTGGGATTGTAAACCAAATGAAATAAATAGAAATAATGCGATTACAATTTTCATGTAATTATTGTTATTAAATAGGTTATTATTGAACTAGGTTTAAAAATATCAATTACTAGCATTAGCATCTAAAAGAAACTAATTCGTGAAAATAACAAAAATAATTATATAAAATAATAAATCACTCAATTCAATTATCCCGATAATTCAACGCTGGTTTACGTTGACCCAAAAGTGCCTTGTATTTAAAGCTTTCTCCCGTTCTTTTTTTCCATTCCGCCGTCGCGTCTTCGATCAATTTTGGATTTTTGAATAAATCCATCGCCGTCGATGTTAAGGTTTTGGCTGCTACCATCATACCCTTCCGACCGATACTAGTTCCACCGGCGGCAACGGCTTGCCAACTATGCGCACTCGTTCCAGGCACCCAAGTAGCTGCACCCAATCCGATCGTCGGCACGACCCAACTCACATCTCCCACATCAGTACTTCCTCCACTCGACGGATCCGGTCTACCCGGACTAACCGATTGCGTGCTAGCCAAATCTACCAGACGCATTCCTTCTGTTTGTTGGATTTGTTTGGCAAAAGCCAATTCCATCGGGTTCAAAACATAGCCCCCCACTTGTTGCAAATTCGATTGCATCAAAGAAGCCAATACATCATTAGGTAACATTTCATACACGCCACCTATCAACTCCATTTCATAGCGAGTCCCCGTTCCCAAAGCAGCCCCCTCCGCCGCTTTTTGTAAACGACCCCACACATCTTCAACAATTTCCCGCTGCGGCGAACGCACATAATAATACACCTCCGCAAAATCCGGTACAATGTTAGGTGCCTTGCCCCCGTTCGTAATTACGTAATGAATTCGCGTGGTTTGAGGCACATGCTCCCTCAACATGTTAGCCATATGATCCATCGCCTCCACCGCATCTAAAGCAGATCTTCCTCGATCAGGCGAAGCCGCCGCATGTGAGGATAATCCATAAAATCTAAATTTGCCGGTTTTATTCGCCAAAGACGAGGTATTTGAAACCGAATTAACATCGTTTGGATGCCAGTGCAACATCACATCTGCCCCCGCAAAAACCCCATCACGCACCATATATACCTTACCCGAACCTCCTTCTTCAGCCGGGCATCCGAACAACTTAATCGTCCCTTTTTGACCCGTTTCTTTCATCCAATCCCGAATAGCAATGGCAGAAGCAACCGAAGCCGTACCAAATAAATGATGTCCGCATGCATGTCCCGCGCTGGCCCCGATGCTACGCTTCGTTGGAATCGAATCCTGTGACATACCAGGCAAGGCATCATATTCAGCCATAATTCCTATCACCGGTTTGCCTTGACCGTAGGTTGCGACAAAAGATGTCGGAATTCCTGCCACGCCAGATTCAATCGAAAATCCAGCTTGCCTAAGCGTTTCTTGCAATAATTGAGCACTCTGCTTTTCCTTATAACCCACTTCCGCAAAACCCCAGATTTTAGTAGCAATTTGACTGTAAGTTGATTCCAATTTACTTAATCGACCCAATACTTTTTTCTTTTCCGCATCCTGCGCAAGCATGGAAAGCGTCAAGAATACAAATCCCACTAAATAGACATACTTATTTTTCATCATCATTCGTTAAGGTACAATAAACTTAAATTTAGCAGGTAGTACTTTAAA
>CANHCG010000012.1 GCA_947459055.1 Cytophagaceae bacterium
AATTAAAAGTCGCGCATGCATCCCAAGATTTAGCCTCGATTGATGCTGGATTGGAAAAATTGAATACGGCTTGGACCGCTGCTTCGCAAGAAATGTATGCAGCTGGAAATACGGGTGATGCAGGTCAAAATCCAGCTGAGCCAACCGATTCAAACGATGGAGGCGCAGAAGATGTGGCCTTTGAAGAAGTTAAATAATAGGTTTAGAGGTAATAAAAAAATCCCGGTCTTTGACTGGGATTTTTTTTATGCATTTATCGAACCTTTTCGATTTCGCAGCGATTGAATTTCCCGACCACTTGTGACATGAAGAATTTCAGCTATAATAGACACCGCAATTTCATAAGGCCCTTGGGCTCCAATGTCTAGACCAATGGGGGAAAAAAACTGATTTCTTAACTCATTATTCAATAAACCACCTAATGCTGTTTGGAGTTTATCCATCCGCTTGTGTGGGCCTAAAAGTCCAATATATTGCTTAGGAGAAAGACGAGGAATTAAATCGGTTAAAAGGCGAACATCCCTGTCAAAATCATGAGTCATCAAAACCAAATGATCCGTGGATAGAACTTCGTATAAATCATCCCAAGCATATACTTGCTTAACTTTCGATTGATCATTGATATGCATTTTTGTAGGATTCCCAACCCAATGCACTTCCCAGCCCAACCATTCACATTGATCAATCAATCGAAGAGAATCAAACTGATTACCAAAAATCCAAATACGAGTCTTAGCAGCTAGGCGTTCCAAAAAATAATAATGGGTATCCGACTCTTTAAAGACCGATGATCCTTGTAGAACACATGCATCCCAATCGTTCATGGAGAAATTTGAAGGACATGAAGAGGCGTGTACAACTTGATGAAAAGCCTCTGTTTTTGAATTTATGCTTAAAAAAACAGACGCTGATGTAGCGCTAAAGTGTTTTTCTATCATTTCCAAAAAGACTAACAAATAGGATTCATGGGGATTAATCAGAATATCAATCAAACCGTTGCAACCTAAACCTACCCCTAACTCAAATGGATCATCTTCTCGGGTATCATATTGTACTACTTGAATGGATTGACTCATCATGGCATATTGTGCCTTTTTCAACATATCACCTTCCAAACACCCTCCCGAAATGCCTCCCCACCAATCCCCCGTAGAACTAATCAACATCCGCGCCCCCGGTCTGCGATAAGCAGATCCATCCACATGAACAACGGTAGCCAAGGCGAAGGAAATTCCTTGACTCATTAATTCCCGCATTTGATGGGCTATTTGTTTTAATTCTTTCATGCAGAATAAAGTAAACTGATTTTTTCAACTAAATATTCCTCTAAAAAGTCAACATCCTCATCTGTGGTCAAATGTGAAAGCGAAATACGTAAAGTACTCAATGCATTTGCTTCCTGGTGTCCTATCGCCATTAACACATGCGATGGCAAATGCTGACGCGCATTGCAAGCAGATCCATTACTAAAGGCTATTTGGGGCATGACTCGAAACATATTTTCCCAATCCACCCTTTGTAAGGTAATGTTTAGAATATGCGGAATTCTTGCCTGACCTAATCCATTAAATAAAATATATTTAGAAAAATGAGTTTTAAGGGTATTTTCAATTCTTTGTTGGTACCGACCTATCCGATCTCGTTCGGACAAATATATCGGCAAACGAAGAAAAGAAGCCCCCAAAGCAACAATTTGTTGGACAGCTAATGTCCCAGACCGCAAATTCCTTTCCTGACCTCCGCCTAGAAGCAAAGGATGTAACTTCATTCCCTTTTTTACCATTAAACCACCAATGCCCTTTGGACTATAGATTTTATGACCTGAAAAACTAATTAAATCGGGCAAAGGTCCTAGGTTAATATCTAATTTTCCTATGGCTTGCGTTGCATCTGAATGCAAAACAATTTCATGCTTTAAACATAGTTCAGCAAGTTCATGAATAGGATTAATTGTCCCTAATTCATTATTCACCCACATAAGAGAAATCAATTTTGTTTCACCGGGAATAATTGCCTGAAGAACATTATCCACGGAAATGATACCTTCAGAATTAGGCGATAGGTAGGTAACATGCCAACCTAAGGACTCTAAATTCTTAAATACTTCCAAAACAGCCTTATGCTCAATGCTGGATGTAATTACATGGGCAGGAGTGAGCCCAGTCAAGTAACCTGTCAGAGCTAAATTATTCGATTCAGTGGCCCCTGAGGTAAAAATTACTTGAGATGGATGGGAGTTAAAATATTTGGCGATAGATTTCCTAGCTTGTTCGACGGCTTCGTTGGCTTGCCAACCAAAAAAATGCTGACCCGATCCCGCATTTCCAAATACCTTAGTAAAATAAGGCATCATGGCTTCCAGAACCATGGGATCTACGGGAGTTGTCGAAGCATAATCAAAATAACGCGGAGAATCCATTCCGATGAATTAATTGACAAAGATAAAAGATAAAAAAAAAGTCCCGAATAAATTCGGGACTTTCCTGTTAATTCAAATACGATTAAGCTAATTTCTTAAGAACAGCTTTAAACGCTTCTGGGTGATTCATCGCTAAATCCGCTAATACCTTACGATTTAACGCCATACCCGATTTATTGTATTTACCCATAAATGCCGAGTAGGATAGACCTTCTTGACGGGCAGCTGCATTAATACGTTGAATCCAAAGTCCACGAAAATCTCTTTTCTTTACTTTACGATCCCGGTACGCATATTGCAAACCTTTTTCTACTTTGTTTTTAGCTACAGTCCAAACGTTCTTTCCGCGACCGTAAAATCCTTTCGCTAACTTTAGGATTTTTTTTCTTCTAGCTCTTGAAGCTACATGGTTGACACTACGTGGCATAATTTTTTTGTTTTTTGAATGTAGGCGGTTCGTATGAACTCTTTTTTGCCTTTATTCTGGTTTAACAATAACTTTTAACTGATACTTACAGACCCAATAATAAATTTACACGGTCCATATCAGAAGGTGAAACTAAGGTAGCGTGAACTAAATTACGCTTTTGTTTCGTGGTTTTTTTAGTAAGGATATGGCTATGAAAAGCGTGTTTACGCTTGATTTTACCAGTTCCCGTTACTTTGAAACGCTTTTTCGCTCCAGAGTTGGTTTTAATTTTTGGCATTCGTTTAAATTATTAAATGTAAAAATTGGAACGCAAAAGTAAGAAAATTACCCTATAATTCCACAGATTGTTTAAAATTATTTCTTTTGTGCTTTAGGCGAAAATATAATGCTCATCCGCTTGCCTTCTAATTTTGGCATATCGTCAGGCTTACCTACTTCTTCCAAGCCTTTTGCAAAGTTCAATAACAACATTTCACCGCGCTCTTTAAAGACAATGGTTCTTCCCACAAAGTGCACATAAGCTTTTACCTTTGCACCTTCTTTTAAGAAATTAACCGCATGCTTTAATTTGAAATTGAAATCATGTTCATCCGTATTCGGACCAAATCGAATTTCTTTAATGACCGTTTTCGTCGCATTGGCTTTGATTTCCTTTTGCTTTTTCTTTTGATCATACTTAAACTTCGCATAATCGATTACCTTACAAACAGGAGGCACTGCATTAGGTGAAATCTCCACTAAATCCAAACTTTGTGCTTCCGCAATAGCAATGGCTTTTGCAAATTCATACACGCCTTGCTCGACATTTTCGCCTACTAAGCGGACTTCAGCAACCCCGCGAATTAATTGGTTAATGCGATAAGGCTCTTCTTCTCTTCGGTTTCCTCGGTAATTGTTATTGGGGCGTAAAGCCATAAATATAATTTTGGTTTAATTTTTTTCAATCAATTCGAAATCTAACTCAATTTTAACGGATTTGCAAACAAATAAAGTTTTACTTATCGACTGTTAATTGGGCAATTTCCTCCTGAGCCAAGGTGATAAACGCATCTAAACTCATCGACCCTAAATCACCCTGTCCTTTTTTACGAATACTGACAAGTCCTTCTGCTTGTTCCTTATCCCCAACTACAATCATAAAAGGCACTTTACTAACCTCAGCATCCCGGATTTTTCGGCCAATCTTCTCATCACGATGATCCACATAACCTCTTAAATCCTTCTCCTGTAAACGCAAGTAAATTTCATTCGCATAGTCTTCATATTTCTCAGAAATAGGCAAAACAGCTAATTGATCAGGGGATAACCATAACGGGAAATTACCTGCTGTATTTTCAATCAAAATGGCCACAAAACGCTCCAAAGAACCAAATGGTGCCCGGTGAATCATTACTGGCCGATGTTTTGCATTATCGGAACCTGTATATTCTAATTCAAATCGTTGCGGTAATTGATAATCCACTTGAATCGTTCCTAACTGCCATTTACGACCCAGTGCATCTCGAACCATAAAATCCAATTTTGGACCATAAAAGGCCGCTTCGCCATATTCAATGACCGTTGGGAGCCCCTTCGCCTCAGCCGATCGAATAATCGATGCTTCCGCACGATCCCAATCTTCATCATTACCTATATATTTTTCTCGATTTTCTTTATCCCGTAATGAAACCTGCGCCGAATATTCATGAAATCCCAATGCCTTAAACACATAAAGCACCAAATCAATCACTTTCATGAATTCATCTTCCACCTGATCAGGCCTACAAAATATATGCGCATCATCCTGCGTAAATCCCCGAACACGAGTTAATCCATGCAATTCACCTGATTGCTCATAGCGATACACCGTTCCAAACTCCGCTAAACGTAATGGCAAATCTTTATAACTACGCGGCTTGGTCTTATAAATTTCGCAATGATGCGGACAATTCATCGGCTTAAGGAAAAACTCTTCCCCTTCATCTGGCGTGTGAATCGGTTGGAACGAATCCTTCCCGTACTTCGCATAATGACCCGACGTCACGTATAATTCCTTACTCGCAATATGAGGCGTTATGACAGGGGAGTAGCCCGCACGAACTTGTGCACGACGTAAAAAATTCTCCAACCGCTCTCTTAACAAAGTCCCTTTGGGCAACCACAATGGTAATCCCATACCTACCTTCTCTGAAAAAGCAAACAATTCTAATTCCTTGCCTAATTTACGATGATCACGACGCTTCGCCTCTTCCAATAATGTCAAATACTCTTCCAATTCCTTTGCTTTCGGAAAGGTAATGGCATATATTCGAGTCATTTGCTTCCGCTTTTCATCCCCACGCCAATAGGCTCCTGCCACACTCAATAACTTAACTGATTTAATAAAACCCGTTTGTGGAATATGCGGACCCTTACACAAATCTGTAAAATTACCCTGGGTGTAAAACGTAATAGAACCATCCGAAAGGCCCTCTAATAATTCTAATTTATATTCATCACCCTTCTCCTGAAAATAGGCAATAGCGTCTGATTTTGAAACTTCTATACGTTGATAATCCTGCTTTAAACGAGCTAATTCCAACATTTTATCCTCAATCGCCTTAAACTGCTCCGAGCCAAATTCCCGTTCTCCTAAATCAATATCATAATAAAAGCCTTGCTCAATCGCTGGACCAATCCCAAACTTTGTACCCGGATATAAGGCTTCAATCGCTTCTGCCAATAAATGGGCTGAGGAATGCCAAAAGGTCTTTTTTCCCTCCGCATCATTCCATGTTAACAACTGCAAAGCCGAATCCTGTAAAATAGGAGTGGAGGAATCAACCACCTCCTCATTTAATTTAGCCGCTAATACATTGCGAGCTAAACCCTCGGAAATTTGCATCGCGATCTCATTCGCCGTAATTCCTACTTCGAACTCACGAACCTGACCATCTGGAAAAGTTATTTTAATCATTCTAAAAAATTTTGCACAAATGTACGAATTTAAGCTCAAAATTCCCGCCCAACATTCAAGATAGAATCCACCGGAATCTGTAGTGAATCGACTATTTTACCTGTCAAACGATCCTTTGCTCCGATAAATCGAGTATCCTTAACAAATAGTTTAATACCCGAATCAAGCACGGCTAAATTAGCTGATTTATTGCCCATATAACCATAAATCATCGATTTTTGCCATAAAACTTCTTTGTAAATCAGCGAATTACTTGGAATTCTAGCCAGAACCCGCAAAGCATTCGGGTAATTACGTACTTTCACATACCACTGCGCCCATTCTATTTTTAATGGAAAATTATCAACAAATTGTTCATCCACTTTTTTATAAACTTGTTCTGCTAAAGCATTTTTTCCCAATCGACCCAAAAACCTTGCCCAAATTCTAAGTAAATGTGGGTCCAAGGGATACTTTTTCATTTGTCCCAACAAAAGGGTTTGAAATTGAATTGCCGGCATCGTATGAAACTTACTTTCAATCGACAATCGATCAAGCATAGGATCTTGTTTTTCTGATGGTGAAATCAAGGAAAAATAACGTTTAGAAAACGTCAAACTATCCAATTGAGATAATCGGGAATAAGCCCGTAAATTCGCATACGAACTTGTTGGCAAATTCAACTTTTGAGCCTTCCTAACATAAAAACGCACTAAGGCTGGCTGATGTAAAAACAAATGGATTTGGGTCAACAATTCAAATATCTCCAAATTCTCTTTTTTAGCCGACTCAACAAGCTGAGCATCTTTTAAAGCCTCTTGATATAATTCTAGATTTAATTTGATTTTCGCAGATAGCCCTAAATAATCGAGATCACTTGGGTTATTCTCAATCGCTTTATTTATATCAAAATAGGCTTTTTGATAGGCATGTAAATCGTAATAGGCTTTGGCTCGTAAATAAAAAAGAGTTGAATTTGGCTGATCTTCCAATAATTGACTCGTAAAAGAAATCACTTTAATCGGATCCTGCTTAGCTAAATAGGCTTCCGCAGGTGGCAAATCTTCTCCTTTCGAATCGACATTCGTGTCACAGGCCACGAACAAGAAAGCAAACCAAATAAGTATCCCGATTCTTCTCATTAAAATCCAATATCTAAAACCAAGGGAAACCATTCCATCGAACCAGTACTCGGTTTATAAACACCCCTTACACCTAATTCAAAGGATTGCGAAAAACGCAACACGTGAAATTGTGTCGAAAAATCAAAACCAAAGGATTGGAAATTTTGATTTTGTACCTGACCATTCGTCGTATATCTCCCTTGACCTCCATCAGCAAATAAATTACCCTTCAAACGTGTCAGATACAGATATCGTCCCAAATGAAGATCCGTATTTGCAATAGGAAAACGATAATCAACCGCATAGGTAGTCATATTTTCAAAAAGCTCATAAGTATAGCCTCTTGGATAGACCAGAGGACTCGAGAAATTATAGTTTCCTTTCAATTCTTTCTGATAACCTAATCGAATCGAAAATCCATGGTGATTGAACAATCCTGGCATAAATATCTTTGCTTGCATAGCCATCAATTCCGCCTGTAAAGATTGTTTGAATGGCATTCCTGTCCAATACAAATTAGCTTGAATCCCCCATTTTGATTGTAAATCCAACAAAGATCTGGTTAGCATCTTGCTATAAGCCAAAGAATGTGTCATCGAGGAATAAGTCCCATCAAAAGCTTCCGAACGATACCTTCTGGGCAAATCGTAGCCATCCACTTGGAATAAGGTATAGGTACTAGACCAAGTAAGGTTTTCCTGAAAGGCACTATGTGTCAAGTTAAATGGTAAACGAAGGCCCACATCGAACTTGCGTTGTGTCCATTGGTCTTTTCGTAAAGAATCTAAAGGTTGTTTGCGATCAATATAGATCTGGGTTTGACGACCACCTTGTTGCGCCGAAAAATCAAGTACTGGCCACCATCCTTGGTAGGAACCTCGAATAAATTGGGTTCCTGTTCGCTCATTTGCATCCCATTGATAACCAGCCCCCATTTGAAACGTACTAATAATATTCTTAGAAAGAACACTCATTTCAATCTTATTTCCTGATGAACCGACATAGGGTCCCCACGAATAGATATTCAAGAGATTCAATTTACTATAGGGTTTTGATTGAAAGGTTTCTTGAGAATTATTTACCACAGGCGGCTGAGGAATAGTTGGTCGAATGGATTCTAAAACCGTTTTCGTCGAAACAATTCGATTCCCCTTTGCGGTGTAATCAGCATAGACCATTTGTCCCTCCAATGGGGAGACAGAATAAGCTCCATAATTGGACTGACTAGCGATATATTCCTCATTGGTTTTGTAATTCCAAGCCCCAATTTGATCCCGTCCTTCCCATGGCCGATTAAAATATACAATAGAATCAAGCAAGACAGGCGAAGCAATATTTTCAGAACCGAATGATTTTTCTGTGACGATTATGCTATTTTTCCAATCATAAATGACTAGCTTTTTATGCTTATTCTTCAAAGAAATAAATACCAGTTTGCCATCTCCAGTTATTCTCGGGTGTAGAAAATAAGCACCCGGCTCCGGATTAATTTGGGAGACAATTGCTTTTGTTAATCGGTGTAGAATCAATATACGAGAGGTACCCTCATCCGTTTGCACCAAAACACTTAGGTATTTATTATCGGGACTTATACTCGGACAAATCCATTTTTGACCTTGATCGATATAAGACTTTTCACCTGTTTTTAAATCCAAAATCACAACGCGAGCACCCTGTTTCTGCGCCCAACGTTTATTGTAAGTAATTTCAGACCAAACAACGAATTGTTTCGTCGCAGAAAGCATTCCACTAGGGTAAACAGGGCCTAATAGGCTAAGTATTTTCTCTTTTCCCTGATCGATAGATACCAAACTGGGTATCGTTGAAAATCCAGATTTGATAGCAATTACTTGATTAGGCCCGATCGCCACAGGATACTCATACGTCGTATAGACTTTCTTGACCTCTTGACTTAGGCTCGCTAATAGCATAGAATTTTTAAGTACTGAAGCTTTAAGCGAATCTAAATGTTTAGTCAGCATATTTGTAGACCATGCATCTACACCTTGAGTTGTAAGGGCTTTAACCTGATTAGAGAAAGAAAAAATCATAGGCTTTTGTAGACTTTTCATCCAAAGATCGCCAATAACCTGATTACCAAATTGTTGGTTTAATTTGGCACTTAAAAATTGACCAAAAACATAATGATTAGGCACATTTTCTCGAAAAGATTTTCCCATTAATTTCGCATAATGTGGAATCCCATATTCCATCAAATAGGCATTCAGAGGCATTTGAAATTGCGGAATGCGGGATCTTCCAAAGCCATTGACACGAGTCTCGGTCTCTACCGCATCACCTTCCCATAACCAATTAGGAATCATCAAATTCGAATATAGTCCTTGGCCATTACTTCCCCAAAATGTCCGAAAAAAGGAAGCTACGCCTTTTCTTCCTAATTCATTTTGATACATATGCCGACTCTCATGTGAAACCAGAAGAGCTAACCAATCATTTGTTCCTTGTAAAGCCGCCTCTTGACTCGGAGTAGAAAGAAATTCAGATCTAGGCGCATATAAACTAACAAAACCATTGGATACAACGCCTTGGTTTTGCAAAATGATATTCCATGGATGCAAGGAGCTAAGCATACCATCGCCTACTTGCTGGATATATTGACTAACATAATTCGCAGTGACTTGAGCTAAGGAATCAGCTCCTTCGGGATAAATGATCCGAATCGGACTTTTGGTCAATGAAATCTGTTTCCAAGGAAGTGAAGCTGGATTTTGATCCAATAAAGGATACAAACTCTGAGCCTTCAAGGAGACAGTTAAAACCAATAAACACAAACAAATTTTGATTCTTAAAACCATCGTAACACTTGTTCGATCAACCACTTCGATTTAAATGTATAAGGGGGATAAAAATTCTTTAATAAATTGGTCCGTTGTTTAAGTACCGACTTTTGATTCGAAAATTCCGTAAATCCATATTTACCCCCTGATTTACCGATGCCCGAATGATTCACTCCGCCAAATGGTAATTCGGTATGACCAAATTGTATCAAACAATCATTCACCGCACTCGTACCAGAAGAGGTATTGTTTAATATATATTCTGTAAATACATCATCGGTTGAAAATACATATAGCGCTAATGGCTTTTCTTCTTCCTTTAAATAGTCAATAATCTCAGATTCGGAGGTATAAGTCATCATGGGCAAAATGGGCCCAAAAATTTCCTCCTGCATAATCCGCATGTCTGGTGTGCAATGACTGAGCAGAGTAGGACTGATAAAGCAATCATTTTCATTATAATCACCCCCAAATACAATTTTAGCACCTTTGAATTTGGCATCTTCCAAAAGGGAAATGATTCGCTCAAAATGTCGCTCATTGACGATGCGAGCATAATCATCGCTAGCTGAAATACCTTTATTTTCTTTATTGTAAAATGCCTGAACCGTAGTTTCCATCGCCTCCATAAAAGAAAAAGCAACCTTTTCATGGACAAAAACGTAATCAGGTGCAATACAAGTCTGTCCATTATTTAAAAATTTGCCCCAGGCCATTTTTTGAACACTGCTCATCAGATCCACCTCTGGACCGACAATAGCCGGAGATTTGCCTCCTAACTCCAGCGTGACAGAAGTTAAATATTTAGAAGCGGCACGCATGACAATTTTGCCAATGGCTGGACTTCCGGTAAAAAAGATATGGTCGAACCGTTGGTCCAATAAATAAGTCGATACACTTGCATCCCCCTCAAATACAGCTACTTCCGACTTATCAAATAAGTGCGTTATCATTTTTTTAATGTAGGCCGACGTATTAGGGCTTAATTCAGAAGGTTTTAAAATCACAGCATTTCCAGCCGAAATCGCATGAATGAGCGGATTGATGGCTAGATTAAACGGATAATTCCAAGGTGCAATAATCAAACACATACCTTTGGGCTCAAACAACACATGGCCTTGCGTACCTAACAAAAGGAGAGGGGTTCCTACTTTTTGGGGTTTCATCCAAGAAGCAAGATTTGATTTCGCGTGCGCAATCTCACGTTTCACTCCTAACATTTCTGCCAAAATAACCTCCGAACTAGGTTTTTTAAAATCCGCATATAAAGCATCAAACAATTCTTGCTTGTGGTCGAACATATAGGTTTCGATGGATTTTAATTTTAAAATCCGCTCAGTAGCTGTGCTATTGCGTAAGCGCAATAAAGATGATTTTTGCAGGTATAAAACCTCTTCGATTAATTCTTCTGTTTGTTGTGTCAAAATCTCCATCGCTTAAGAAAATAGGGTTTGAAGTGAATCTTCTAAATTATCAAAATATTGGTTATTTCCCGAGGGTTTACGTAAAGAATCTCCAGCAATATACCAGCGACCATCCCCAGGAAATACAGCAAAAACCTCCTTTTTTGTCAAATCTTCCTTTGCTTTATCGGATTGAAATTCAGCGATATAGACTAAATTCATTAATTCTTGTAATTTATCCCAGTCGGAAAGCACTTCGATTTGACCACTCGAATTGGTATATCGATAATTCAATTCAAAAAAAGACATTTCTCCTTCGATCCGGTTCCACACATCAAACTCATTCTTGAATTGAAATCCTAAATACAAGGGCAATTCCTTGCCCGCTATTTCAAAAACAGCCTGCATAAATTCTTGAATTAAACCTTCCTCCATTTCTAAAAAACGAGGAACTCGTGTGCTTGTATCTATTAATTCTAGCGTTATAAACGGCTCCGCATCCTTAGGATTACAAGATCCAGACTTATATTTCTCAAAATTCGTGGCCATCCGATTTCGCCATACGAGGGAAATAGACCCTTCCCATTGAAAAGAATTTTCCTCTGTTAGCCCTTCGCCTAATAATTCTTCTTTGGTGAAATCCTCCCGGTCTAGGTATTGAATATCAACAGCTACCTTAGGATTCGGACTTAAAAAATCAGAAAATCGAAAAACAGCTTCCAAATGATACGGAGGAGGGACGTTATTCGGACTTTCGTAAAATAAAGTAAAGGATTGATCGATGGGTTTTGACATTATTTTATTGTTTCTAGGTACAAAGCTAGTGTTTTCAAGGCATCTATTTTCCCATTGGGAAGAAGTTCAAAGCTAGGCCTATAAATAATCGACTTTGGGCAATCTTCCGAAGCGATATGATTTTTCAAAAAATCATTTAACTGAATTTTTTGAGCTGTTTTTAACTTAATAGTAGTGAGCAGGGTAGCTTTTTGACCATAAAATGGATCCGGAATTCCAACTAAGAGCACCTCTCCGGATAATTGTTGCTCCATAAAAAAGCGACGAACCCAAGTTTCCACCACATCTGGGAAAATCTTTTTTCCGCCAGAATTAATTACTCGGTCCGCCCGACCTATAAACTCAAAAGTGTGATCAGTGACCAATCGCACGACATCTTGCGTTTCAATCCAATGCTGTCCCGTCATAGGTCCTTGTATCAATAAACAGCCCGCGTCATTCAGTTTAACGTTCACACCTGGTAAACATTGAAAATAAGTAGATTGCTTTTGTAAGTCCCGATAAGCTATATGCGAAATGGTTTCAGTCATTCCATAGGTATGAAATATAGGCAAATCCAATTCGACGGAAGCTTTTTCTAAACGGGAATCCAATCCGGCACCGCCTAATAAAATACCTTTGGCCTTTGAAAAAATGGCATTTAGATCGACAGAGGAGTTTATCATCGTAGCCCATTGGGTAGGTACAAAAGAGGCCAACTGAATCGATTGATTTCCCACCTGCTCCAAGGGATTTTGACAAGGTTCTACTAACAACACATCTAAATCCAATACCAAGGCCCTTACTAATACCATCGCCCCTGCAATATATTGAACCGGAAGGGCCAATAAAGCTATATCACGGGGTTCAAGAGAAAGCCAATCTCTAGTTAATTTGACCGATTCAATCATATGCTCCCGAGATAGGATAATCGATTTGGGCTTACCGGTTGAACCTGAAGAATGAAATTGAAACTCCATTTTCCCTGCCTTCCACTCGGAACAAAACTGAAAAACCTCCTGCTCATAGGTTGAGGTGGCTAGGGCTAAATCATTTGAATTAGGAGAAAACAAGCGCATAATTTCAGAATCTTTCCAAAATTAGCCAAACATTCTCTAATTTCGTGGGTTATTAAGGTATATGTCAGAAGATCCGTTTTTAAATCCCATCAATCCTGAAAAAGTAGCCCAAAATCCTGGCCTACTTCCTTACGCTCATACGGCTGGTTCGGCAGTTATCAAACCCGAAGATATGGGTAAAACCAAAGGTCGGTCAGTGAAGGCGATGCGCCAGCAAACCGATCGGCAAATGAACCAATTGTATGAACAAATGGAGGTTTTGGCTAAACAAGCCAAATTATTAGCTGATCGCAAAGAAATTTCAGAACGTATTTACGATGCGGCGATGGGTTTTGAACCGATTATCAATGAGACCTATTACTTATATGAGAAGGAGGATGGTACCGATTTGCTATCTTTGGTTGCTCCACATGAATGGGGTAGATCATTCAAATACAGTCGATTTTTGGCTAAAGTATTATTGTTGGCCGATCACACGTGGGATGTGGAATACAATGACGAATTAAACAACGAGTAATATGAAATCAAATTTTCCTTGGGAAACCATCAAAGAGTATAAAGAAATTCTATTCCAACAGTACAATGGAATTGCCAAAATATCCATCAATAGACCCCATAAACACAATGCCTTTACACCCCTAACGGTGCAAGAAATGTCTGAAGCCATGGAAATGGCCCGTCAAGACACCAAAATTGGCGTAATCATTTTGACAGGCGAAGGAGGAAAAGCATTTTGTTCCGGGGGCGACCAAAGTGTTCGGGGAGAGGGTGGTTATGTGGGTGAGGACCAAGTACCTCGTTTAAATGTTTTGGACTTTCAAAAACAAATCAGAAGTATTCCTAAGCCTGTAGTGGCCATGGTAGCGGGTTGGGCGATTGGCGGTGGACACGTATTGCATGTCATTTGTGATTTATCAATTGCCGCTGAAAATGCTCGATTTGGTCAAACGGGACCGAATGTCGGATCTTTTGATGGGGGATTTGGCGCTTCCTATTTAGCGCGTGTCGTGGGGCAAAAAAAGGCCCGAGAAATTTGGTTGCTATGTGATCAATATGATGCTAA
>CANHCG010000013.1 GCA_947459055.1 Cytophagaceae bacterium
GGTTAATATCACCTTTTCTTTTTGGCTCAAAAACTCCACGCGGCCACGTGCCACACCGATTTGCGTGGGGCTATCGTAGAAAAGCGTGTCGGCCGATAAAATATACTCCTCGGTTTTCGCGGTGGAACGACCTGTGAAATTCGATACTTTGGTTTGCGTATTATAAAAACCCGCGGAGGTTAAAACCGTGTCTTTTTTAGTAATGATTTCGGTGGGACAAATGAAAAAGGCTTCTTTGGAGGCGGTGTTATAGCGCAGTGAGTCGGCTTTGAGGGCGCCGCCTTCTTTGTCGATCACGCGAACTTTATTTTTGAAAAGGAAGTTTTTGGTGACCGTGTTATAAAATCCTTCCCGGCTGGTGAGGGTCGATTTTTTGTCGATGATTTTGGCGCCTGTATGATAAATCGCCATGCGGGAATTGAGGTCATAATCTAGTTTATTGGTCGTCAAAATAATGGTATGATCGTCCAATTTAACGCGTCCGCTTACATAGGCTTGTCGGGTATCGCCGCTATACAAGGCTGAGTCGCCGGTGATTGTAACGGTATCGGCTTGGATGATGCGGACGTGGCCATAGGCTTCGACGTTGTTAGTTGTGCTATTTAAAATAGCTTGGTCGCAACTGAGGGTGGTGGTTCCTTGGCGCAACAAAACGTGGCCTAGGAGTTCCTTTCGAATGATTAATTCTTGTTGGTAACCTTTAAGGCTATCGGCGCGGATTAATTCCACTTGGCTTTGTCCCTTGGATAGAAAGGACAAAAGCAAAAGAAATAGGATTAATATGTTCGAATATAGCCGCATCTTGGAAGCGAATCATTAATTTCGCTTTGTCATTAGAACGCGCAATTTACCAATTTTATGCTGGAAGATTTTATCAATTTTGTTCAAAAAGAGAATTTATTCCGTGCGGATGAAAAAATCCTTGTTGCGGTAAGCGGTGGGATCGATTCAATGGTGCTCTCGAAATTATTTTCGATGGCCAAATATAATTTTGGGATTGCGCATGTGAATTTTAGTTTACGGGGGGAGGAATCTTTGGCGGATGAGGTATTTGTTAAAAAATGGGCCAAAACCCTAAAGGTGCCATATTATTCGATTGTTTTTGACACGAAGGCGTTTGCGGAAAAGGAAAAATTATCGATTCAAGTGGCGGCACGTATGTTGCGCTATGCATGGTTTGAGGAGATTCGGGTTTCAGAGGGCTACACGTATATCGCCACGGCACATCAGGCGATGGATCAGGCGGAAACGGTATTGATTAACTTGAGTAGAGGAACGGGGATTGCGGGATTTCATGGGATACCCGTAAAAAATGGGCATGTGATTCGTCCGATGGCATTTGCTTCGCAGGAGGGTTTATTTGATTTTGTGGTCGCCCAAAAATTAACGTGGCGGGAGGATTCTTCGAATGCATCAACGAAATATATGCGGAATTTTATTCGGCATGAGATTATACCCAAATTTGAGGAGATCAATCCGCAGTTTGAGCAGTCGATGCTGGAAACCAGTCGGAAAACCCAAGGGATTGAGGCATGGCTTCGGGAGGAAATGGACATGTGGAGAACTCAGCAGGTACATATCGATGCAGCGGGACATATATTTGTAAAAATAGCGGATCCTGGCGTTTCTGCTACCAAAATGCGGGTACTATACGAGGCATTTTTGAAAGAATTTGATTTTACGTATGCGCAAGTGGATCAGTTGATTGCTTTGTCGGCGGACAAGGTGGGCCAACTTTTTGAATCGCCAACCCATGTATTAAATCATGATCGGGGCCAATGGGTAATTTCACGTAAATCTCAACAAGATTTTCGTCCTGTATTAGTTCAAGAAGAGGATGAAGAGGTTATTGTCGGTAACCAAACCATGGAAATATTTGTGGAGGAAAATGGGCCAGATTATTCCATATCTACTTCGCCAAAGGTGGCATGCGTGGATGCGGATGCATTGACTTTTCCGTTAGAGATTCGGAAATACCAGGAGGGTGATTGGTTTTGCCCACTTGGCATGAACACCAAAAAACTAATTTCTGATTTTTTGACTGACCGAAAAGTACCTATGTTGATCAAAAAGGAAACCTATCTTTTATTGAGCAAAGGTTCTGTCGTTTGGGTCATGGGTCATCGGATCGATAACCGATTTAAAGTAAGTGAAAAAACTGAAACGGTGATGGTTTTCACGCTTCCCTAGCTTTGGCAATCCTTGCCGGTTTGCCAAAGCTAAGTCTCAAAAATTAATTATCATGGAATAAAACTGATAATCGACTTGATTATTTTTAAACGTATATAGTCTTAAATAGAAAGGCACGGATTGTTAAACCTAAAACTGGTTGGGGATTGCTAGCTTTGGCAAACCGGCTAGGATTGCCAAAGCTAACTACGGAAAACTATATTTCAGGTAAAAAAACTGATAATCTTATCGAATTAACTTCCGATACGTTTCCGTCCGAACGGGATCCAATAAACTTAAATAAGCAAAGGCTTGTTGGCGCTCACCAACCGTCGCCTCATCCATAATCGAAAAAATTTCATCTGACTTCGCATCAAAAAAAACACGGATCCCCGCCGCTCCTGGCCTTAATTGATTTAAATTCCGAATCTGATTAAATACCTCCAAAATCCCCTTCCGCGTCGCATCCGGCTTATCCTTAAACGTATCCAAATAGACCCGATGATAGGAATAATTCACCTCACGAATCCCCTGAACCTGTTGGTTAATCAAATTTTCAGCAATCGCCATCCGCGAACGCACATCCGTCACAACACCCCAACCGCTTCCCGAACTCTGGGCCAAATTCGTTAAATTATTCAATTTCTGCACAAAAAAATCACCCCCATACTCCCCAAACGAATCATAATGGTACGCACAAGCCAAATAGGCATAATAAGCCAACATCGAACTTAAATTGTCCATGAAACTATTGTCATTATACGTAATCGGAGTGCCGGTCAAAAATTTGAAATTAAAACTCTTATCGACCACATTCAAAATCACAGTCTCATAAGAAGTCCCAAAAACCGGTCGCAATACCTGAACCCGCGCCGTGGCTTCGAAATCACCTTGGGAGGTGGCTTTGGTCAATAGTAAATTGATGCTTAATTTGATTTTTTCTTCGGGCGCAAAATTATCATTCGACCAGCGACGTCCTGAAAGGAAATCCTGCATCGTGCGCTGTAATTCAGAATAAATTTGGGAAGAACCTCGTTGTTGATCGAGCTGTAATTGCTCCGTGCTAATCGTGACTGTCGCTTGAATTTCTTGGGCCTGTACAGCCCAAGAAAACAAGCAAGCAAATAATGCCAACAAAAAAGAAGAGGATTTCATACGAAATCAAACAGATTAGTTTTCGTCCTTTTCTGCTTCGCGATCTCTGAAATCGACTTTATCTGCTAAAAAATCGTCAATCGCCAAGGCAGAAGGCTTTGGCATACGCTCATAATATTTTGAAATTTCGATCTGCTCACGGTTTTCAAAAATTTCTTCTAAATTGTCCACAGAAGAAGCAAATTCAGATAATTTATTCGACAATTCCTCCTTCATTTTACTTGAAATCTGACGTGCACGTTGGCCTATAATCGCCACTGACTCGTATACATTCCCAGTCTTTGCTGCAATTTTATCTACATCACGCGTGATAATGGATGGATTTGTTTGGATCTTAGACATCTCGTTTATTTTTAATTAAGATTGCAAAATTATATAAAATTAGGGAAAAAAACTACTGAGGTCCCGTGGCCACTTTGGACGTATTCGACTTCTCCTTCTCTAACATGGCCTTGTATTCGGCCTCCAACTTCGAAATTCGCTCCACTTCCTTATTGCTTTGCTCATACATCCGCTCCGCATCCTTCAAAAACGCACTTTGAGGATATTTATCAATCAGCTCCAAATAAAATTTTGATGCCTCCTCAAACCGCTCCTTTTGCTTATTCTCAATCGTACTCTTGGCCAAATCATATTGTGCCAATACCTTCATGTAAGCCATTTCTTCGTTGTAATCTGAATCTGGGAAATCACGCTGGAAATTCGTTATCTCAATCACCGAAGACTTCAAGGATGCAATATTAAACGGCGAAGTCTTATGATATAATTTAGCTTTCTCAAACGCCTTCTTCTCCAATTTTTTCCGCAATTCCTTAATGATATTCGTACACTCATCCCTAAATTTCGTCTCCGGATAATTATTCAAATACGACTGTATCTCATTAATAGCAGCCAAAGTCCCCGTTTGATCTAAATTGTAATTTGGCGAATCCTTGTATAATGAATAGGCCGACATATAAATCGCCTCCTCCGCATACTCACTCCGCGAAAAAACCTCTGAAAACTTCTTAAAATGCGTATTCGCTAAGGTATAATTACCCAAATTAAAATCACAATAGGCCTGATAAAAGGTCGCCAATTCCTGCGTAGAATCCCCTTTCATCAAGGGCATAATCTCATCAAACAAAATTCCAGCCTTATCAAAATCCTTCTTCTTGTAATAATCCATCGCCGCCTTATACTTCGTCGGTAGATTCGCACTTTTTCTGAATTTCTCAAATTTACCGCAAGAGCTCAATCCCAGCACCGCGATAAACCCAACCAATATGTATTCTTTTAATTTCATAAGCCCGCAAAGATAAGGATTAATTACGACTAAATTGTAAATGATACAACGCCGAATACAATCCATTCATATTTAATAATTCATCATGACTCCCCCGCTCCTTAATTTCCCCCTTGTCCATGACCAAAATTTGATCCGCATTTCGAATCGTCGATAAACGATGTGCAATCACCACCGAAGTCCGACCCCTCATCAAAGTGGATATCGCCGACTGAATCAACAACTCCGATTCTGAATCCACCGACGAAGTCGCCTCATCCAACACTATAATATTAGGATCATGGACCAGCGCCCGAACAAACGAAATCAACTGCCGCTGCCCCACACTCAACGTCGCACCCCGCTCCATCACCTCATACCCATAGCCCCCAGGTAAAGACATTATAAATTCATGCACCCCAACCATCTTCGCCGCCTCCTCAATCTTTTCCTGACTTATCGTACGATCCCCCAAATGTATATTATAAGCAATCGACGAACTAAACAAAAACACATCCTGTAACACCACCCCTATATGCTTACGCAAACTCCCAATCTCATAGTCGGGCAAAGGTATCCCATCAATTTGAATAAGGCCTTTTTGACAATCATACATACGACCCAATAACCCAATAATCGACGATTTCCCCGCCCCTGTCGCCCCCACAATCGCCACCGTTTGCCCCGGCTTCACCTCAAAACTCACCTCCTTAACCACCCACTCATTTTCCAAATACGCAAACCACACCCTCTCAAAGGCAATATGCCCTTTCACTTGGTCCGCTAACACCGTCCCATTATTTTGAATATATTCCTCCGAGTCTAACAAAGTCAAAATACGCTCCGTACTTACAATCCCCATTTGTAAGGTATTAAACCGGTCTGCCAACATCCGAATGGGCCGATAAAACAAATTGATAAACATAATAAAGGCCGTCAACGTCCCCACCGAAATCTCTTCTTTTAAAATATATGTTGAGGCCAACCAAACCACCAATCCCGAACCCACCGCCGCAATCACATCCGCTACCGGAAAATAAAGAGAATAAGCCAAAATTCCGCGAATATTTGCATCCCGATGCTCCTCATTTATTTGATTAAATTTTTGCATCTCCCGCTTTTCCGCATGAAATAACTGGACAATAAACATCCCCGAAATATGCTCCTGCACAAAGGAATTCAAATTCGCCACCGCGACACGTACCTCATTAAAAGACTTTTTGATGTACTCCTTAAATACATAGGTCGAAATAATCATAAATGGCACCGTGGCCAAAATCACCAAAGTCAAACGCCAATCCGTATAGAACATGACCCCTATGACCAAAAACAATTGCAATAAATCCCCCGCAATCGACGCCAAACCCTCCGAAAATACATCATTCAAAGTTTCGATATCTGATACGGTGCGCGTAACGAGCCGACCAATCGGCGTCGCATCAAAAAACGACAATTTTAAATGCACAATCTTCGCATATAATTGCACCCGAATATCTCGAATCACCGTTTGACCTAAAAAACCCGCTAAATAACTCGTCGAAAACTGCAATCCCGTTTGCAAAAACAAGACCGCAATCATATAGCCAAACATTTGAATCAATTCCTGCATTTTATCCGCAGAAACATAATGATCCAAGGTGTAACGAATGAGTAATGGTATCGCCGGAGAAACCGCCGCCATCGCTAAAATCAATAAAACAAGAAGCCAAAATTTAAGCCAATAAGGCTTTATGAAGCCGTAAATACGGCGAATAATATACAAATCAACAACCTTACCACTGGCGGATTCTTTCAAAATTATTCAGGAATGGTGGTTTGACAGGAACCGCAACCCTTGGCACATCCCGCCTGATTTTTGCTGAAAAACTGCTTGTACACGATTCGACCCAAATAGGCCAATGCAGTACAAAAAACAAGAATAATTACTAGATTTTCCATGACTTAGGATTCCCAATGTTCCTGCAAAGTTGATAAAAATTCCTCAAAAATAGGCCCCGCCCCAATTATTTCTCCACTAAAAATCACATCCTCCCCACCCGAAAAATTAGTCACCCGACCACCCGCCTCCTCAATAATAATCTTCCCAGCCGCCACATCCCAAGGCTTTAAATTCGCCTCAAAAAATCCCTCAAACCGCCCACAAGCGGTATAAGCTAAATCAATCGCCGCCGCCCCCATCCGCCGCAAGCCATGACTTTTTTGCATGAGCGACTTCAACAAAGCCAAATACCGATCTTGATACGAAAAATCATAATAAGGAAATCCCGTAGCCAATAAACTTTTTCCTAAAGCATCCGTCGATGAAACCCGTATCGGTTTCCCATTTAAAAATGCACCTCCACCCCGACAAGCATAAAATAACTCTTCCCGATTGGGTTCATAAATCATCCCCAATACAGGCTGCTTATTTAAAATCAAACCCACCGAAACCGCATAAACCGGTAAGCGATGTAAAAAATTGGTCGTGCCGTCCAAGGGGTCTATGACCCAATAAAAACCATCCCCTATAGCCTCTTGACCCGTCGCACTTTCCTCTGCAATAAATCCAGCATCTGGAAAAACTTGCGACAATCCGGTTTTTAAGCGATTTTCTGCTTGTTGGTCTACATAGGAAACTAAATCATTCGTCCCCTTATACTGAATATCGGTCTCCGAAATCTCATCCACCATGCTTTGAATCCAACGGCCAGTCTCCCGGACAATGGGTAAAGAATTGGTTAAAATGAGGGATAAATCGATCATTTTTTGGCAACAGAACTACGAATCCAGTCAGCTACGATTTGTTGGGTTTCCTTCAAATACGCATCTTTCGCATGCTTATCGCCCGCTGCCTTTTCCTTTTTCGTTACATCCGTTTCCGCGTCAGCCGAACCAGCCAAAGCATCGATCACCGCCTGCGACTCATCTGGCTTTTTCTTTTGATCATCCAATTCCTTCTTACGCTTGATTAAATTCAAGGAAATAGAATTCGCATCCTTGATTTTTTTCCAACGATCAAAATCTTCTCTCAATTTAATCAAATCCGGTTTTGTCTTTAAACGTGTAGTAAAACTAGCCTGCAATTTGCTCAATTGGGCCGATGCCACGTGCTGGGTCGTCAAGTATGCCGTCGCTGGAATCATATCCCAAGGCAAGGCACTCGGCTGTGAACTTTCCCCAAATTCTTCCGCTGAAAATGCCGAAGGCAACGCAAAATCCGGACTTACACCCTTATGCTGGGTCGAACTTCCATTAATTCGATAAAATTTCTCAAGGGTAATTTTCAATTGACCCACTGGCTCCTTCTCATTTGCCATGTAATTATCTAAATCCACAACCGACTGCACCGTTCCCTTACCATACGATTGTTCTCCCACAATAATTCCTCGCTTATAATCCTGAATCGCCGCCGCAAAAATTTCCGAAGCAGAAGCCGAAAAGCGGTTAATCATCACGGCCATAGGACCATCATATACTTGTTCCGCATCGCGATCAACTTCCTGGGTAATTCGTCCATCCGCTTGTTTCCGCTGCACGACAGGCCCTTTCGTGATGAATAAGCCCGTTAAATCCACGGCCTCTATCAAAGAACCTCCCCCATTATTCCGCAAATCAATGATTAATCCATCCACGCCTTCTTGCTTAAACTCACCTAAAAACTTGCGCACATCCGCAGTCGTCGATTTGAAATCGGCTTCGCGTTTACGAGCCCCATCAAAATCTCGATAGAACATAGGAATGGTGATAAGACCTAATTTGACTTTTTTATCGCCTTGTTGGAAATTCAATACCTCCTTCTTCGCAGTTTGTTCTTCCAACTTAATTTTCTCCCGTACGATACGCACCTCGTTGGTCGGTGACCCTGTTACCCCAGAAGCTGGCAAAATCTTTAAACGTACCACAGTACCCTTCGGTCCGCGAATTAATTTCACCGCGTCATCTGTAAACCAACCAATCACATCCACAAAAGCCCCTTCATCCCCTTGCGCCACACCCACAATCCGGTCCTTTGGATTAATCTGCTTGCTACGAAAGGCAGGACCCCCAGGTACTAAATCCTGAATGGTTACATAATCTCCTTCTAATCGAAGCGTTGCACCAATGCCCTCAAAACTTTGCGCCATGTCTTTGTTGAATTCCTGCGCCGTTTTTGGAATCATGTATGATGTGTGCGGATCAATACTTTCCGTGTAGGCATTCATGAATACTTGGAATACATCTTCTGAACGCGTCCGCGCCATGTATTTTTCCGAGCGCTTGTAGCGATCTTTTAATTCCCTAACGGCGGTGGTATCGGCTTTCCCACCGATTTTCCAGTCTAACATCTGACGCTTAATGTCCTTACGCCAAAAATCATTTAATTCAGCCGCCGAGGTGGCCCAAGTGGCTTTGTCGCGGTTCGGTTGATATACCTCATCCGACTCAAACTCAAAAGGCTTATCCAAAATCGACATAATGTAGGCATAACGCTCTTTCGATCTTTTCTGATAAATATTATAAATCTGAAAAGCTGAAGTAAGATCGCCCAAGTTCAATTGCTCATCAATCGTAAAGCGATATTTTTCCAAATCCTTAATGTCAGACGCTAAAAAATACACTTTATTTGGATCCAAATCCTTCAAATACGCATCATAAATCTTCGATGATAAAGAATCATTTACCGGAATTTTCCGATAATGATAATTACTCAAAATACCATAAACCAAACGCTCCACTTTTCTTTGCGTGTCCGTAGGCTGTAAATCACCTTCTTGGTACACGGCGGTCGCTACGCCCTGATCAGGTTGATTTTTGCCATGTAAAAACAAGACAAACAGAAGGGAAAAAGGAATTAAAAGTGGAAGTATTTTTTTCATGGTTCTTATTTTTCAATCTCAATTAGCTCTACTTCAAAAATCAGCGCCGAATAAGGCTTAATCGTTTGTCCTCCTCCCCGAATACCATAAGCCAATTCTTGAGGAATATATAATTTCCACTTAGAACCCACCGGCATTAATTGAAGGGCTTCGACCCAACCAGGAATCACGCCACTCACCGGAAATGAAATCGGTTCACCCCGCTGAACTGAGGAATCAAACACCTGCCCATCAATCAAAGTTCCGTGGTAATGCGTTTTTACCTTGTCCGTAGCCAAAGGTTTTGGCCCCGTTCCCATTTTGATGATTTTGTATTGTAAGCCACTCGCGGTAGTAACCACCGAATCTTTCTTTTTGTTTTCTGCCAAAAACTTTTCTCCCGCTTCTTTATTTGGAAAAAATTGCTTCGCACTTTCCGCCGCCTGACGCTCCTGGTTCTTCATCATGAAACTATTCATCACATTTTGGCACTCAGCCTCCGTCATCGACAATTTATCTCCTTTCACCACCGAAGCAAAACCTTTGGCGACCATTTCTGGGTTTAAAGTTACGTTTTGAGATCTAAAATTTTGAGCAACCAACACACCCACGGCATAGGAAACCGAATCCATTTGATTTGAAAATTCTTTCACGGGTACCTTAGTGAGAGAAATCGTAGCTTTTAATTTGGTTTGTGGTATGACTTTGGCTTTGGGTTTTGTCTGTGCAAAGGTTGAAAAGATAGCAAGGCAAGACAGTAGGGTCAATAATGGTAGTTTCATATGAAAATTTATATAAGAAATTTAAGCCTCGAAGATAAGCAATTTTGCCTCTTTCTCAAGAAAATTAACAGCAATTAACAGTTGATTCATAGCCCCTAAATCAACAATCTAAAAAAAGTATAAATTATGGGGTCATTTTTTACCTTATTTATGGGAATATTGAAATTTCGTGACTAATTTTGCACCCGAATTTATTTCGAATTTATCAAAATCAATAAACCACCATTTCAATATGGCATCAGTAAGACCAGATGAAGTTTCAGCCATCCTTCGGGAGCAATTATCGCAGGCTAAAACGCAAGCAGAATTAGAAGAAATAGGCACCGTACTCCAAGTGGGTGATGGTGTGGCTCGTATTTACGGCCTTTCGAATGTACAAGCAGGGGAATTGATCGTTTTCGAAAACGGTCTAAAAGCCTTGGCTTTGAACTTAGAAGAGGACAACGTAGGAGCTGTACTATTAGGGGACTCCAAATTAGTTAAAGAGGGGGACACAGTAAAAAGAACTAATTTAATTGCCTCAGTTCAAGTGGGTGATGGGATTTTGGGACGTGTTGTTAATACCTTAGGGGAACCGATCGATGGAAACGGCCCTATTACAGGCAAATTATATGAGATGCCATTGGAGCGTAAGGCACCAGGGGTAATTTATCGCCAACCGGTAACGGAGCCTTTACAAACAGGTATCAAGGCGATCGATGCAATGATTCCAGTAGGTCGTGGCCAACGGGAATTAGTGATCGGTGACCGTCAAACAGGTAAAACTGCTGTTTGTATCGATACGATCATCAATCAAAAAGAATTTTACGATAAAGGCGAGCCTGTATTCTGTATCTACGTAGCGATTGGTCAAAAAGCTTCTACAGTGAAGCAAATTGAGCAAACTTTACGTAAAGCAGGTGCGATGGATTATACAGTTGTTGTAGCGGCGTCCGCAGGTGATCCTGCTCCGATGCAGTTCTACGCGCCATTTACGGGTGCAGCAATCGGTGAATTCTTCCGTGATACAGGTCGTCCAGCTTTAGTGGTTTATGATGATTTATCGAAACAAGCGGTAGCATACCGGGAAGTTTCTTTGTTGCTTCGTCGCCCACCAGGACGTGAAGCTTATCCAGGAGACGTATTTTATTTACACTCCCGTTTATTGGAGCGTGCGGCGAAAATCAATAACTCAGATGAAATCGCAGCAGCCATGAACGATTTACCAGAATCCATCAAAGGCATTGTGAAAGGTGGAGGTAGTTTAACTGCCTTGCCAATCATCGAAACCCAAGCAGGTGACGTTTCGGCGTATATTCCTACCAACGTAATTTCGATCACGGATGGTCAAATCTTCTTAGAAACTAACTTATTTAACGCAGGTATTCGTCCAGCGATCAACGTAGGTATTTCGGTATCACGCGTGGGTGGTAATGCACAAATCAAGTCGATGAAGAAAGTAGCGGGTACGTTAAAATTAGATCAAGCGCAATTCCGCGAGTTAGAGGCTTTTGCGAAATTTGGTTCTGATTTAGATGCATCAACGAAATTAACCATTGAGCGTGGTCGTCGTAACTTGGAGATGTTGAAACAACCACAATTTGCGCCACAACGCGTAGAGGATCAAGTTGCCATGATCTATTTAGCTACCACCGGTAATCTGGACAAAGTACCAGTGAACCGTGTGCGTGAATTTGAAAAGGATTTTATCCAAGTTTTACGTGCTACTGAAAAAGCTACGTTAGAGGCTTTAGGTGCGGGTAAATTTGATGATACCTTGACAGCTACTTTGAAAAAAGTAGGAAATGAAGTTGCAGCTAAATACGCAGTTTAAAAATTAGAATCGTATGGCTTCCTTAAAAGAAGTAAGAAATAGAATTGTATCGGTAAATTCGACCCAGCAAATCACCAAAGCCATGAAAATGGTTTCGGCGGCGAAATTGCGTCGTTCTCAGGATGCCATTATTCAAATGCGTCCATATGCCAAAAAATTATCTGAAATGATTGCCACCGTTTCGGGACGTACAGATGCTGGGAAGGAAAATACCTTCACGCAAACTCGCCCGATTCAAAAAGTGCTAATCGTTTTAGTAACTTCCGATCGTGGATTATGCGGTGCTTTTAACGCGAATGTGGGAAAGGCAGCGATTGCATTGATTCAAGAGAAATATGCGGCCCAACAAGCATCCGGAAACGTTCAAATTCTACCATTAGGTAAAAAAGGTGCAGAATACATGGGACGTCGAGGATATTCGTTGAACACGGAGCATATGGAAATTTTCGGACGATTGAATTTTTCAAATGTTCGGACAATTGGCGAAGAAATTTTGGCAGGTTTTGCATCGCAGGCATATGATGTCGTTGAAATTGTTTTCAATGAATTCAAAAATGTCGCGACACAGATTATTCGGGCAGAACAATTATTGCCTTTGCAAGAAAATGCAGATGCTCCGGTATCAGCCTCTTCGGTGGACTATATTTTCGAACCGAATGAAGCGGATATCATCAATGAATTGATTCCTAAATCAATCAAATTATCGATTTTCCGTGCTTTACTAGAATCCAATGCCTCGGAACATGGCGCTCGGATGACCGCGATGGATAAGGCCACAGAAAATGCCGGTGAATTAATAAAAGCATTGAAATTAGAATATAACCGTTCACGTCAAGCGGCCATTACGACCGAGATTCTTGAGATCGTAGGAGGTGCTGAAGCTTTATCGGCTTAAGAATATTCGAGTTTCGATGTTTATTTGAACTATTGATAAGAAAAAAGCCTTTCTTTATGGAAGGCTTTTTTTAGCTTTAACGCAAACATGAGAGAAGAAAAAGGATATAGTACAGGGGAAGATCAGGAAACCGCAGTTTTAGTGGCCGTGACTTCACAAAAACAAAACGCTGAACAAACGGCGGAATACCTGGCTGAATTGGCTTTTTTGGCATCAACCTCGGGTGTATTGACCTTGAAGAGTTTTACTCAAAACTTGGCCAAACCAGATAATAAGACCTACGTAGGCAAAGGGAAGTTTGAGGAGATTATGGCATATGTGATTGAAAAACAAGTTGATATGCTGATTTTCGATGATGATTTATCCCCTTCTCAAGTCCGAAATATCGAATTCAATATCCAAGAATACGGTAAAGAAATCAAGGTGCTGGATCGAAGTTTATTGATTTTGAACATTTTTGCTTTGCGAGCGCAGACAATTCAGGCGAAAACGCAGGTGGAATTGGCGCAGTACCAGTATATGTTGCCCCGATTAACACGAATGTGGTCTCACTTATCGAAGCAACGGGGGGGCGTCGGCATGCGGGGTCCAGGGGAAAAAGAATTAGAAACGGACCGTCGGATTGCCAATGACCGGATTGCTTTTTTGAAAGATAAATTAGAGGCGATTGACCGACAATCCTATACCCAACGGAAAAACCGTGACCGCATGGTTCGGGTATCTTTAGTCGGCTATACGAACGTAGGCAAATCCACCCTCATGCGAAAATTAGCCAAAGCGGATGTTTTCGCTGAGAATAAATTATTTGCGACAGTAGATTCTACGGTACGTAAAATTTCGTGGGATGGAATACCTTTCTTGCTGACAGATACGGTTGGGTTTATCCGTAAACTCCCTACCCTATTGATTGAATCCTTTAAATCGACGCTCGATGAAGTGCGAGAGGCCGATGTATTGTTGCACATCGTAGATATCTCACATCCAAATTTCGAAGAGCAAATCGAGGTAGTTCAGGGAATTTTGAATGAAATGGGTGCGGGCGATAAGCCGACGATTTTGGTCTTTAATA
>CANHCG010000014.1 GCA_947459055.1 Cytophagaceae bacterium
CGGGCTGATTTCACCACTTGTGGTAAAAACATTTTTCCTTCACCAAACAGATCCCCAACCACATTCATTCCATCCATCAAAGGACCTTCGATTACCTCGATGGGACGATTGACCAACTGGCGCGCCTCTTCCACATCCTCGTCAATAAACTCGGTCAATCCTTTAATTAAAGCATGTTCTAAACGTTTATTCACATGTTGGTGACGCCACGCATCATCCACAACTTGTTCTTTTCCCGCCGACTTAACTGTTTCAGCATAATTAATTAATTTCTCCGTTGCCTCAGGATTGCGATTCAATAACACGTCCTCACACAAATCACGAAGCGGTTGGGCTATCTCATCATATACGCCTAACTGGCTCGCATTTACAATCCCCATGTCCATTCCCGCTTTAATCGCATGGTACAAAAACACGGTATGCATCGCCTCACGAACCAATTCATTGCCCCGGAACGAGAAGGATATATTGGAAACCCCGCCTGAAACTTTCGCTAAGGGAAGGTTTGCTTTAATCCATTTTGTAGCCTTTATGAAATCGTTTGCATAATTATTATGCTCTTCCATTCCAGTCGCCACGGTCAAAATATTGGGATCAAAGATGATGTCTTGCGCTGGAAAACCAACCACATCCACTAAAATCCGATACGCTCGTTCACAAATCTCGATCCGACGCTCATAAGAATCCGCCTGACCCGACTCATCAAAGGCCATTACAACCACCGAAGCCCCATATCGCTTCACTTTTTGAGCCGATTCAATGAATTTTTCCTCTCCCTCTTTTAAGGAAATGGAATTCACCACAGACTTTCCTTGCACGCATTTCAAACCAGCCTCAATCACCTCCCATTTGGAGGAATCAATCATAATCGGCAAACGCGCGATGTCCGGCTCCGCCATTAGTAAATTCAAAAATTGAGGCATCATTTTCACGCCATCAATCATCCCCTCGTCCATATTGATGTCCAAAATTTGCGCGCCATTATCCACTTGTTCTCTCGCCACGGCAATCGCCTCTTCAAAATTCTCCTCGCGTATCAAACGCGCAAATTTCTTCGAACCGGTTACATTGCAACGTTCCCCTACGTTCACAAAATTGGTTAATTCTGTGATTTCCAAAGGTTCTAATCCTGATAATTTCTGGTTATTTGAACTCGATGGAATTAAATGAGGTTTGTATTGACTCGCTTTTTCAGCGATGGCTTTAATATGGGCAGGTGTGGTACCGCAGCAACCGCCGATGATATTCACAAAGCCATGCTGGAGAAAATCTTCAATCACCTCCGCCATTTGTTCAGGCGATTCATCATATTCCCCCATTTCATTCGGCAAACCGGCATTCGGATGCGCCGAAACAAAAAAGGGCGATTTATCATGCAAAGTCTTCACATAGGGACGCATTAAATCCGCGCCAAGGGCACAGTTTAAGCCCACCGACATTAAAGGCATATGGGAAATAGAGGTTAAAAAGGCCTCGGTCGTTTGACCTGACAGCGTTCTTCCCGAAGCATCCGTAATCGTTCCCGATACCATCACAGGCAAATAAGGGGAATCTGGATGTTGTTTAAAATATTGATCAATGGCGAACAAAGCCGCCTTCGCATTCAAGGTATCAAAAACCGTTTCTACCAAAAGTAAATCAGCTCCTCCATCCACCAATCCGCGTACTTGCTCCTGATACGCTTCCACCAATTCATCAAATGTCACCGCACGAAAACCCGGGTCATTAACATCTGGCGATAAAGAAAGTGTACGGTTCGTAGGCCCAATAGACCCCGCCACATAACGTGGTTTGTTGGGATTTTTTGCCGTAAACTCATCGGCAACTTCCCGAGCAATCTTCGCCGACTCAAAATTTAGTTCATAAACCAAATCTTCCAAGTGATAATCCGCCATCGCAATAGAGGTCCCCGAGAACGTATTTGTCTCCGCGATATCCGCCCCTGCCTCAAAATATTTGGCATGAATTTCCTTGATGACATCTGGCCGGGTAATGGACAATAAATCGTTATTACCTTTTAATTCATGCGGAAAGTCTTTAAACCGCGTTCCGCGATAATCGGCATCGGATAAATGATATTGTTGGATTAAGGAACCCATCGCCCCGTCGAGCACTAAAATCCGATCGAGCAATAAGGTTTGAATTTGGGGTCTCTGCATAATCTGCAAAGATAGGGCTTTAGACTATATAAACCCTAATTTTTTGATTTTTTCTAGGTCCTCTGGGCTGTCAATTCCGATGGTTTCAAATTGGGTTTCCACTGTTTGAATTTGAAAACCATGCTGGAGCCAACGTAATTGTTCCAACGATTCCGCGCGTTCTAAATCAGAACTAGGCAACTGATTTAATTTTGGCAAAATATCCGACCGATAAGCATACAAACCAATATGTTTAAAATAACGATGGTGGCTCAACCAATCCTCTTGTGGTAAGCCTCGCATGTAGGGAATGGCATGTCGAGAAAAATACAAAGCTTGTTGGTGTGCATCCAGCACCACCTTCGGGCTATTCGGATTAAACAAGGCATCGATGGTGGTAATTTGCTTCACCAAGGTATAAATGGGTGCATTAGAACGAAAAGCGTTCGTGATTTCAATCAATTGGTCCGGCTCAATAAAAGGCTCGTCTCCTTGAATATTAACAAGGTAATCGACTTCTTCGCTTAAATTTCCTAGAACTTCGGCGCAACGATCCGTGCCGGAAACATGATCTTCCCTCGTCATCATCACCTCAGCCCCAAAAGCACTGGCAACGTCAAAAATGCGTGTATCGTCGGTAGCCACGATGATACGGTCCCAACCAGAGACGGATGCGACACGTTCATAGGTTCTTTGGATCATCGGCTTTCCACCTAAATCAACCAAGGGCTTACCCGGATAACGACTCGAGGCATACCGAGCCGGAATGACGGCCACCACTTTTTTACCTTGCATCATAAAATAGGACGTTTATTCAGCGAAATTTAACAAATTTGCACATAATTTTTTGAAACACGCATGCCCCTAGCAAAAATCCTAAGCCATACCTTTGATGCCAATATTTGGTCAATTGGCTATTGGGGTAGTAAAGAAGCGCCTTTTTTATGGATTGAAACCAAAGATCAAACTAGTCATGCCTGGTTTGGCATGGATTTATCCGCAGAAGGGAAAAAACCTTTCAATATCAACTGTCCAGCCCAAAAAAATCTCGTTTGGTTATGCGGTCTCGAGGATACTGGCGTGTTTTTACGCTTACAATCGGGCAAAAATCCGGGTATCGAGGCGGTGGAAGCCTATCATTTGGTGACGGGTGAAAAACAATATGAGGTAGCGGTTAAACAAAGACACCAATTGGTCGGTGAATTTCTCCTCATCAGTCAAGATTCCAACGCTACTAAATGGCTTGATCTACGGAAGGGTCATTTCGTCGATAACCCAAGCTCGTTTGACCAAGGAAGTTTGGAGGTAGAAGCTAGCCAGCATTTTGAGGAAAGCCAACCAGGATTTAAGGAATTTCAACAATTTTTCGAGCAACAATTTTCTGAAAAAATTGTAAAAGGCCTCGATTATTGGGAGGGTGCGAATAAGCTAATTTTTTCTTATTATCTTTACGAATCTGGTTTGAAAAACAAGCTTCGGGTAACGGATAAGGCCTTTACCATCCTACATGAAGATGTATTGGCAGAAGGAGATGGAATGGGTTATCAAACGTTCCAAGTGTTTCAAAACCAGTTGATTTATATCAAAAACAAACATCAAATTGACCGATATGTCTGCTAAAAAAAATCTTCTTTTCTGCGCATTTTTTTTCTGCCTTCTCCCTTTGGCAAAAGCGAACATAGTCGACTCACTAGGCCTCAAAAAAGAAAGTTCTAAAACCTACATTGTGTATAAGATGGGGAACAAACAACCTGTTTTAAGTGTATTAAAGCGGTATAATTTGTCCCTTGCTGAATTCAAACAAGCTAATCCCGAAACAGATATTCCTGTAAAATCCGGCGAAATCGTATTTATTCCGTTGCATTACATGGACGAAAGTACTGCGGTATTAATTCAGAGCTCGAAGCCAGCTGCCATTCCTGTATCGGCAACGGCCACAGAAAAAAAAGTAGACGAAAAGAAACTAGACGATGAAGGTATTCATATTGTGACCGCCAAGCAAAGTTTATTAAGCGTGGCTAATCTTCATAAAGTAACCATGGCTGAAATTCGCAAATGGAATAATTTGACATCGGATATGCTGAAAGAAGGCCAGCGCCTGTGGGTTTCTGCACCAAAAACGACGGTGATAGATAAGGCAACTTTATTGCCAAGTAAAAATCCAACTGAAGAAATTAAAAGCACAGAAATCATTGCACCCAAAGAAGGTACAAACCCAGAAGGGCTTAAAAAGACAATTGAAACAGGTATCGCGGAGCTTATCGACGTACCGGATAATTCAGGAAAATACCTAGCGCTTCATAAATCAGCTCCAATAGGAACTTTGGTTCTAGTTAAGAATTTGGCCAATAATCAAAGTATTTGGGTGAAGGTCATCGGTCGATTACCCAATGCAGATTCGAAATTGATTATCAAGTTATCGCCAAAGGCATTTGAACGATTAAATGCAGTTGATAAGCGAATAAGGGCCGAAATCAGTTATTTAGTACAATAAGATGCCCAAGAAAAAACGTCCGATCACGGCGGGACAAATCGCCTTCGAGGTCCTTTTCATTCTTTCCTATCCATTTTTGGCTATTTTTTCAGCCTCTGTAACGGTATTGGTATGGGTTTTTTCTATACCTTCTCGGATTATTGCATTTTTTAGCTCTAATAAATAAGGTGGATGAAGGCGGAAATCGCGGAACTTCTAGAACGAAAATACGCTTTCTTTAATCACCCGCGCTTCATCGAGCATGATCCGATACAGATTCCGCATTTATTCAAAAAGACTGAAGATCGAGAAATCATGGGCTTTTGGGTCGCCATGTTAGCTTGGGGCCAACGAAAAACCATTCTTCAAAACGCGAAAACGCTTATCGAACTCATGGACGGTGCCCCGCATGAATTTATTTTAGGCCATCAAGAAAAAGACCTGACACGATTCGCAACTTTCAAACATCGTACCTTTCAATATACCGATACGCTCTATTTTCTATGTTTTTTCAAAAGGCATTATTCCCAGTTTACTAGTTTAGAATCAGCATTTACCCAGCAATGGACAGGAGAAGAAATCAATGTAGAAGCGGCCATCAATGGTTTCTATGATTACTTTTTTGCGGATGAATGGGCTCCACAACGAACCCAAAAACATGTTTCCGCTCCAAAAAAAAAATCAGCTTGTAAAAGAATTTGCATGTTTCTTCGTTGGATGGTTAGAAATGATTCGGCCGGCGTGGATTTTGGGCTTTGGAAGTCGATTAAACCGAGCCAATTGATTTGCCCTCTTGATGTTCACGCGGTACGTACTTCGGAACAATTAGGTTTATTAACACCCGGGATGGCTGTAAATTGGAAATTAGCGGTGGCATTGACCAACGAATTAAAAGCATTGGATCCCCATGATCCTGTTAAATATGACTTTGCCTTATATGGAATGGGGATCGAAAATAAAACAGTATGGAATTAGTCATAAATGAAATTCATGGTCCAGAAGGCCTAATTATCGAATTATTAAATACCGAAAGCGGTGAAAAAGCGCATATCTTACCCGAATGTGGCGGAACACTTATTCAATTATTTGAACACATCAGCCTACCAGGTTCCGGACCCATCCATCAAAACGCCTTTCATCCCAGCGCATTATTAGCCCCCTGGGTGAACCGCGTGCGAAATGGGAATTATTCGTTTCAAGGTCGGAATTACCAATTACCCCTTACAGAACCCGCCCTAGGAAATGCCATTCACGGTTTTTTAGCCCGAAAACCATTTCAAGTAATCGAGCGAAAAATACTTGCGGATCGAGCGATTTTAATGCTAGAACACAACTTTGAAGGCGATTATCCAGGTTACCCTTTCCCTTTTGTTTTTCATTTAACCTACGAATTACATTTAGATGGGCATTTTTTTGTACGATTTGCACTGACAAATTCAGGAGAACATCGGATGCCCTTTGCGATTGGTTGGCACCCCTATTTTACATTCCCAGATTCCGAATTATCGGATTTTGAAATCAGTTTTAGGCCTCAAAGTAAATTCATTTCAGATTCACAAATGATTCCCATGCGGGAAGAATCAGTGGAATACCCCTCACCCGTGGACTTGGCTAAGGAAAGTTTAGATAATGTGTTTCGATTACAGCCGGCTGATTTTCATACTACCACATTAACCCATAAGCGTACGCATGCCAGTCTTTTTATCAAACAAAACGTAACTGATTTTCCATTCTTAGTGGTATTTGCTCCAGAAAATGAAGCCTGTGTGGCCATTGAACCCATGACAGCTAATACGGATGCATTTAATACCTTTGATGGGTTAAAAACCCTTGAGCCAGCGGAGACTTTTTCAAGTACTGTGGAGATTTGGCTAAACCGATAAATAAAGTTTTTAATTTAGTGAAATTTGTACCTTTGTTAAATGAAATTAATTACCTGTTTACTTTTCCTCATTACGATGCAAACCACTTGGGCCGAAACAAGCCTCGTGGCGGACTCGGTGCGTGTGAAATGGAAAACAGATTTTGCGACGGGGATCAACTTAAACCAGTCAAGTTTTAGTAACAACTGGAAAGGTGGGGGTTCCAATACCTTCGCAACCGGCTGGTATTTAAACCATAATGCAAGCATTAACAACAAATCCTGGCGTCTAATCAGTGATTTGAGCATGCAAGTGGGATTTCTACAAAATAAAACCCAAAGCCTTCGCAAGAACATCGACCGTATCTTTTACGAGTTTAAAGCCGGTTATCGCATTAGTCCACAATGGGATTTTTATGGCTCTACGAACTTCCAAACGCAATTCTTTCAAGGTTTCGAATTCGGCAAAAAAAATAAATTAGGCATACCCGTGGATTCCTTAGTATCTAGCATTTTTGCTCCAGCCTATTTAACGACATCCTTGGGATTGGAATATCACCCAAATAAACAAATCTATACGCGTGTCGGGGTGGGTAGTTTGCGCCAAACATTCGTCTTCGACGAACGCATTTCCCGGGCTGGCTTATTCGGTTTGGAACGTCCTGGTGATAATATTCGGAATCAATTTGTATTGCAATTACTCTTAAATGTCGAACGCGATATTTTCGAAAACGTGAACATGAAAGCACGTTATTCTTCCCTCATTGACTATTTTAGAGTAGGACTGCCGAATGGAATTGTGCATCGATTTGATGCTAATTTCACCATGAAGGTAAATAAATATCTAAGTACGAACCTGCAAGCTGTGTTGTTTAAAGACCCAGATCAAGACCCCGATTGGCAGTTTTCCCAAGTTCTATCGATGGGCTTGGTGTATCGAATTAGTAAATAATCAATTAGTTGATTTTTTTCGTTGGAGATATCGGTCATATAACAACTGGATAATCCCATCCTTCAATCCCAAATCAGGCACAAAAATACTCGGACAATTTGCGCATTCCATTGCAGCCAAATAGATCGATGCTGCGGGAACAATCACATCCGCCCGGTCTGTGTTTAAACGTAGTTTATTCACGCGTTCCTCGAAAGTAAATGAACTTACATAAGCGGAAACCTTGCGCAATTCAAGAATTTCCATGGTCTTCGTCTCATCCACTTGGCCTGAAATATTATATAATTTCGCGATGTTTCCACCGGTTCCTACGGCATAAATGGGGCCAGAAATGGAGGCTAGTTGGGCTGAAATCCAACGGTTCATTTTCTCCCAATCACCTTCCCGCTCCTTTCCCTCTAATAGGCGAACAGAACCTATTTTAAACGATTTAGAGGCTAATTTCACTCGATTTTGATAAACGTTTAATTCAGTACTTCCACCTCCCACGTCGATGTGCAAGTAATTTTTCGTTGGATGCAGGGATTGAACCACCACGTCATTGATTAATTCTGCTTCACGAGCACCATCGATGATATTGATTTTCATATCCAAAATCTTCTGAATCCGCGTCACGATTTCCTGCGAATTCGAAGCCTCCCGCATTGCAGATGTAGCACAAATGGAATAATCCTTCACCTCATGCAAATCCATGAGCAATTTATAGGCATGCAATAATTTAAAAATCCGAACCTCCGATTCTGGCGATATTTCACCATCAATAAACACATCATGTCCTAATCGAAGCGCAAAACGCACATATTCAATGCGCTTAAAACTCATAACCCCCTCATTATCCAAGACACTTGAAATTTGTAAACGGGCGGCATTGGAGCCAATATCAATCGCAGCAAATTTCATCAGGTTTGGGGCTTATGTAAATAAAAACCATTGGCACGCGTTTCAAAATCAATTTGGGTACCCAATACGAATAACAATTCCCGGCGATCAATAAGCACTGGAATTCCTTCAATCAAATAGGTCTCATCATGTTCCGTTTGCGAATCAAATCCCAACACGAAAGTTCCCCCACAGGCTCCTCCTCGCATTCCAATTCGAACAAATGGTTCCGGCATAGTACCACTGTCGACATAGTGCCATAAATTCGCACGTGCTTCAGGGGTAAATTGAACAGGAAACTGATTTGACATATATTCAGGTAAATGCAAGCATAAAAATAACTAAATTTATGTTGCCTTTGGCGGAAGCGTAGACACAAAAATAAATTTGTTCGATTCACAATATTTTTCCTCGAATGCAGTTTAAGAAAAAACACGAGCTATGATATACAAAATTCTTTGGGCGGACGACGAAATAGACCTTTTAACCCCCTATATCCTATTTTTAGAAGGAAAAGGCTATCAAGTAACGGCGGTTAATTCAGGGGCGGATGCCATGGAATTAGTAATCAAACAAAAATTTGATGTCTTGTTTTTGGACGAAAATATGCCCGGGATGTCTGGTTTAGAGGTTTTAATTGCCATCAAACAAATTCGCCCGAATCTTCCCGTTATCATGATTACGAAATCAGAGGAAGAAGAATTAATGGAAGATGCAATCGGTTCCAAAATTGCAGATTACCTCATTAAACCCTTGAATCCGAACCAGTTATTACTTTCCGTTAAACGGATTTTTGATAAAAAGAGATTAGAGGAGGAGAAGACGAATTTAAGCTACCAACAAGAATTTCGAGAGCTTTCCATCCGATATCAAGACCATTTAAATGCGGAAGAATGGGCAGATATTTACAAAAAACTATCCTATTGGGAGCTCGAAATCGATAATACGGAGAATAAATCGATGGCGGAGGTGTTAACAAATCAAAAGTCCGAGGCAAACGTACATTTCGGGAAATTCATCGAAAAAAACTACGAGAGTTGGCTTCAAAAACCGGATTCAAACACACCTATTTTATCGCATTTGATGATGCGGAAATTTGTATTCCCATTGATTAATGACAAAAGTCCATTGTTTTTCATCCTGATTGATAATTTAAGGTATGACCAATGGAAAATATTGGAGGTATTTATACAAGAATATTTCCAATTGGAAAGTGAAAAGACTTATTATTCGATATTACCAACCACCACGGCCTTCGCTCGAAATTCGATTTTCGCAGGAATGATGCCGAGTGAAATTCAGAAAAATTTTGCAGATAAATGGGTAAACGATATCGGCGATTCCGAGGACGAGGAGGGATTTAATCAGCATGAGGAATTTTACCTTCAAGAACAAGTTAGGCGATTGAAAATCAATGCAAAAACTTCGTATCATAAGATAATTCATCAATATCAAGGAAAACAGTTAGTTGATAATTTCAACAAACTCCTCACCAATGACCTGAATGTCATTGTTTATAATTTTGTTGATATGCTTTCACATGCGCGGACGGATATGGCAATGATCAAGGAGTTAGCACCCGATGAATCCGCCTATCGATCATTGACGGCGAGTTGGTTCCAACATTCGCCTTTATTCGACTTATTAAAGCGTATTGCGACAAAAAAAGGCCGAGTTATTATCACGACGGACCATGGAATGATTCGGGTACAAAATCCAATTAAAATCGTCGGCGATCGCCAAACCAATACAAATTTGCGCTACAAACAAGGAAAAAATTTGAATTGGGATGCATCAAATAAAATGATGGTGGTACGCAAGCCTGAAACGATTTTCCTACCCAAACCAAATGTGTCCACGGCCTATGTGTTCGCGAAAGAAGATGGAATGTTTGCTTATCCAAATAATTACAATCACTATGTGAATCATTATCGGAACACCTTCCAGCATGGAGGTATATCCCTCGAGGAATGCATCATACCCGTGGTATATCTGACGGGTAAGTAATTAAAGGGAGTCGACAGGAAAAATAGAACCCCCATCGCATTTGTAAATGACACCTGGTACTTGGCGCATGGTATTATAATCATGACTGGCCATGATGATGGCGGTGCCTTGTTGGTTTAACTGCTTAAACAACTGCATAATTTCCAAGGAAACCTCTGGATCTAAGTGACCTGTCGGTTCATCAGCCAATAATAAAACGGGATTATTTAAAATCGCACGGGCGATACAAATGCGTTGTTGTTCTCCACCTGACAAACGGTGCACACGCTTATGAATGGCATTTGACATTCCTACTTGCGCCAAAACCGTTTCGATGCGTGTTTTTATTTCCGCTTGATTCGTATGACCCGTAGCTTCTAAAACAAAAGCTAAGTTTTTTTCGACATCTCGATCCGTAAGTAATTGGAAATCTTGAAATACAAAACCCAATTTTCGACGAAGAAAAGGAATATCCGCCGATTTTAATTGGTTCAGCGAATAACCTGCGACCGTAGCTTGGCCAGCATCAATCGGTAATTCAGCAAAAATCGATTTAAAAAAAGTACTTTTCCCACTGCCTGTTTTTCCAATCAAATACACAAAATCTCCTGCTTGCAGATTCATGGAAATATCCTGAAGCGTAGGAAGACCGTCTTGTGAGACGTGTACATGTTCGAAGGATAAAACAGACATAGTGTTAGAATTAATTATTTTTGAGTTCCTTTTGCATGATCAGCTAGGAAAGTAGCCAAGCCAGAATCTGTTAAGGGATGTTTCAATAAGGCTAAAATGGCAGACAATGGCCCCGTCATCACATCAGAACCCGCCTCAGCACATTTTATGATGTGCATGGAATGACGCACAGAAGCCGCTAAAATTTGAGTATCAAATTCGTAATTATCATAAATCAACCGAATTTGCTCGATTAATTCAATACCATCAAAGGAAATATCATCTAAACGACCTACGAATGGAGATACATAAGTCGCACCGGCCTTAGCTGCCAGCAAAGCCTGACCCGCTGAAAAAACCAAGGTACAATTCGTCTTAATCCCACGATCAGAAAAATATTTCAAAGCCTTAATACCGTCTTTAATCATCGGAATTTTAACGACAATTTTTTCATCTAATTCAGCTAATTCTTCCCCTTCACGAATCATTCCCGCTAAATCGGTGGCGATGACTTCCGCCGATACATCCCCATCTACAATGTCACAAATGGCTTTGTAGTGACGTAACACTTGGTCTTTCCCGAAAATGCCTTCTTTGGCCATCAAGGAAGGATTCGTAGTTACCCCATCCAAAATACCTAAATCCTGTGCCTCCCGAATGTGTTCTAAATTCGCTGTGTCGATAAAAAATTTCATATGATCGAATTGTTTATATGCAAAAAAAAATGGCAAATTCACCGCTACGACCAACCTACCCTTGCTTTGATCAAAATCTGGGGGATTCAGCGGGAGCTGGTAATTTGCCAGGACAAATGTCGACAAAAACCTGCTTTTTTCAAAATAAATATGGATAATTTGCTGATCGATTAATACCTTTATGCCATGCAACAATTGAAGAAAAATTTCCTTTTTATCCTATGCGCGTTCCTGGCTTGGCAGTGTTCAAATTCAGCAGATGCGTGGTTGGAACAAGCCAAAGAACGATTAAAAAAGGGGGAATTAATTAGCGCAAGAGAATCTATCGAGAAGGCCATCGAAAAAAACCCAGGCTATGCGGAAGCGTATAATTTACGGGGGGTGATTCATTTTCAGGAGAAAAAATTAGTGGAGGCCGAACAGGATTATGCCAAAGCCGTTGAATTAAAACCCTCCTTATACCCAGCCCAATTAAATTTGGCCGCCGTACGCATGGAAAATTTACAATGGCAAAAGGCGCTTGCTCCACTCGAAAAGGCGGTCCAATTACAACCTGATTCGAGTGCAGGGTATCTCCAACGAGGCATAGTTCTTGCCGCCCTACAAAAACCAAACCAAGCAAAATCAGATTTCAGTACCTGTATTCGATTAAATCCAAACGAAATTAATGCGTTGTACAACCGAGGGAATTTGTATTTTCAGGAGGCCAAATTAGATTCAGCTACCTTAGATTTTGAAAAATCAATTGCAATTGACCCTAATTTTGGCAAGGCTTATTATGCTATTGGACTTTGTTATTACAAGAAAAATGAAACTGAAAAAGCTTGTTTAGCCTTCAATCAAGCAAATAAATTACACTACCCTGGGGCCAAAGATGCGCTCAAAAACCTTTGTCCTTAACCCTTGAACCTATGAAAAAATTACAAAGTATCACAGGAATTTTGTTTGCCATCGTATTCATCTTGTTTGCTTATTGGCAATTTAATGACCCCGACCCTATCCTTTGGGTACCGATATATGCCACGGCTTCGTATGTTGCCTTTCAATCCTACCGCGATCAATTGAATTCGGAATTAGTCATCGTGTTATTTATTTTAACTACGGCTGCAGGAATCCAACTTTGGTCTGAAATGACCGCTTGGGAAGGTTTTATGACCGATGGACTCAGCATGAAAACCATCAATCAAGAATTAGCCCGCGAGGCAGTTGGTCTTTGGATTGTTTCATTTGCATTTGCTCTTTTTTATATCATCAAACGTGCAAAATAAGATGTTAGATTTAGGTTTCGTTTCCGCTATTTTACCCAATAAAACCTTAGATGAGGTATTGGACTTTGCCCACAAAGAACAATTTACTTGTGTGGAAATTATGTGTTGGCCTTCCACCAATCAAGATACGCGCCGCTATGCGGGCGTTTCGCATATCGCCGTGGACAACCTAAACTCCGAGGAATTAAGCCAACTAAAAGCTAAAATCGAAGCACATCCCACCAAAATTTCTGCCCTTGGCTATTATCCCAATCCCATGGATCCGGATGAAAACCAAGCCATTTTTTATCGGGAACATATCAAAAAAGTGATCCGAGCCGCCGCTGCGCTGGGCATTCAAAACGTAAATACCTTTATTGGACGAGATTTTACCAAAAATGTCGCTTATAACATCGCGAAATTCAAAGAAGTTTGGCCTGAAATAATCGCCTTAGCAGATTCATTGGATATAAAAATAGGGATAGAAAATTGCCCCATGTTTTTCTCCGATGATGAATGGCCTGGTGGTAAAAATTTAATGACCACACCAAAAATTTGGGACCAATTATTTGACATCATTCCTTCCCCGAATTTTGGGCTGAATTATGACCCATCACACATGGTTTTTCAAATGATGGATTACCTCTACCCCATTTATGCTTATAAAGAAAAACTACATCACATTCATCTAAAGGATGTTAAAGTTTATCAAG
>CANHCG010000015.1 GCA_947459055.1 Cytophagaceae bacterium
ATAATTTTCCAGTGGGGGCGATTGACAATGTCTTGATCGAATCCGTGAACCAAGTGTCTTCCGTGACAACCGGCCCATGGCGTGCACCGATTACCAATTTTCTTGGTTACGCAGAGCAAGCCTTTTTAGATGAGGTAGCCGAAGCAGGAGGTAAGGATCCGATTCAGATGCGTTTGGATTGGTTGGCCCGTGCCAAAAGCAATCCTGTGGGTAAAATCACTTACGAACCTGATCGCTTTATTGAGGTTATCAAACAAGCCGCTGAAAAATCACAATGGAAGAAAAAACCGGGTGTTTCCCAAGGATTCAGCGTTTACTTCTCTCACTTGTCCTATGTGGCCCAAGTGGCAGATGCCGTGATGGTCAATGGAAAACCTAAAATTACCCATGTCACGGCAGTCACGGATTGTGGCGAGGTGGTTAATTTAAGTGGTGCAGAAAATCAAATTAAAGGTGCAATTATTGATGGCATGGGCCATGCCATGTTTGCGAAATTACGTTTTAATGATGGCGTAGCGGCACCGACGAATTTTAACTCGTATCGATTGATTCGAGGAAATGAAATTCCGACGATAGATGCACATTTTGTGGATAATGGCATTGCGCCGACGGGCTTGGGTGAACCCGCTTTACCACCTACGGGTGGTTCCGTGGCAAATGCGATTTACGCGGCATCGAAAAAACGCTTATATCGCCAACCCTTCGATATCTAATTCAAAAGGCGCACCTCGGTGCGCCTTTTTTATGAAGAGTTTTTGAGAAAATGAAGGCATTAATTTTTAGGTAAGTATTTTTTCATAAAACCAAAATCAATCGATTTCAGTCGAATTTAGAGGTTATTTTTCTTACCCAAAAAGATTTGATTTAGCTTTACAATTACATAAATAGCTATCGTGGAGGAATATATTTATAATTAAAATTTTAAATTAAATCACCCACGCTATTGCAACTCTGACCCAATAGTTCACTTACAATTCTTTTAGCTGGAAATCCTAGAAACCATTAATAAATAGAAAATGATCAAAATGATGGCATATTTCAAGAGAAACCAAAGTCTATTTTTAGCCATAGGTTTTAGTATCGTATTTTTCTTGTACATAACATACATGTTGGCTCCTTTTAGTACCTGTTTCAAACTGGATACAGGTGTAAAGTCATTAGGAATTTCTTTTTCTTACTCCTTGGATATGGTTCAAGAATTCTTCGAATCAAGGACGCAGGACCAACTGCTTTGTTATCGCGAATTTCTTCAAATTTGGGACGCAATTTTTGCTTTTGTTTATACCTTGATGTACTTATCTTGGATTGTGTACCTTTTTAACAACAAGCGTCTATTATGGATAATTCCTATTCTATGTATGCTTGCTGATTGGGTCGAGAATTACCTCGAATTAAGTATGTTAGAAAGTTATTTAAAATCAGGTTCAGTCGCAGAATCAATCGTTTCCTTGGGTTCTGGTATCAACTCATTTAAATTAATATTATCAAGTATTACTTATCTGATAATTTTCATAGGAATTATTTTAAAATTAAAAACTGTTCTTACAAAGCCTAAACTGGATTAAAACGACATGTTAGACAAAGCAATATATAGCATAAGGTAATTTTTAATAACATAAAATTCATTCAAAAATTCCTACGCGCATGGAAAAACCTAAAATCATTTTTTTGGATTATATCCGTGCCTTGGCAACCTTAGCGGTAATTCTCATCCATGTGGTGGGGGGGATTTTACCTCGTTTTTGGGAAATTGCACCAGGGGATTGGTGGATAGGAAATGTGTTGGATAGTGCCTCCCGATTTTGTGTTCCGGTTTTTGTGATGCTTTCAGGGGCTTTGTTGCTCGGCCCGAATCAATCCTATGCCTGGCCTCAGCATAAAAAGCGCTTAACCCGAATTTGTATTCCCTTTTGTTTTTGGACGCTAGTCTATATTCTGTTTAATGTGTTTGTTAAATACCCCTCGATGCAACAAAAATCATGGAACACTCTGGTTCCTTGGATTTGGCATCAAATCGCTTTTGGCGCATCTTTTCATTTCTGGTATTTATACATGATTTTGGGCTTGTATTTGTTTTTGCCATGGATTCATGCGGCAATGAATCAAATGAAAAAACGGGATATCGAAGTCTTTTTGGGGATTTGGTGCCTAACGCTTATTGCCAATTGGCCTGGGTTGGCGAATTATTTTCCGCATATTGAATTTATGTATTTTTCAGGTTATTTGGGCTATTTAGTCCTTGGTCATTATGTCATGCTGTATACATTGCGTGGACCGGGGTGGTGGTACTTGATAGGTTGTGGGCTTACTATGGTAGGGACTTATTTTTTATCGGAGGCGAAGGGTGCATTTGATATTCGGATGTACGGGAATTTAACGTTGCCGGTGGCTATGATGGCGCTTGGGATTTTTGGAATTTTTCAAAAAGCGACATTTTCTTATTTATGGTTAAATAAGTTTGTTAGTTGGATCAGCCAATTAAGTTTTGGAATATATTTTATCCATGTAATTGTCCTTTATTATTTATCACGCGCACAGGTAAATTATGCGTTTCATGGATTGGAGATAGGAATTCCTGCCACCACAATGGCTTGCCTGGCCGTTTCTTCGATTCTTATTTTTTTACTGAAAAAAATTCCTGGTGCAGATCGATTTATTGGTTAATTGACCACAGGGAAGGCCACTACCCGTAAACGAGTGAAACCAAATGGAATCAGGGTGATTGGTTTTTCCTCTTTTTCTACGGTGCCTTGATAGATACCAACTCGAGTGGTGATTGGTTGATGTGCCACCCCATTTTGAGTTTTCCAATCCGGAATTTTCTTACCTAGCGTTTTGATTTCAAAAGGGCTAAACGCTTGGCTCCATTTAAATTCTGTTGGAAATCCGCGTTGAATCCATTCCGTGTTGATTGTAGGGTTTTTCACGGTGGATTTTAAAATACCATAATTCCAGTCACTTTTGGGCATAATTTCCAAATATTCCCCTTCTTGTGGATGGGATTTCTTGCTAACTTCTTCCTCAATTTTTAAGGCATAAATGAGGGCGCCACGTTCGATGGAACGGGAGTTTTTAGCCCAATTTTGGGTCCTTACTTCGGTGGGAAATTGGATTAAAACTTCATCATTACTAGTCCATGTTCGTTGGATTCGAATGATTTTTCCGCCTTTTTCTTGGCTGTAGTCCTTCCCGTTGAGTTGGACTTTTGCTTCTTTGCACCAGGCAGGAATTCTGAATTCAATCGGAAAATTAGCCTTTTTTGAGGTTTTGATTCGAAAACGAATTTGATCTTCAAAGGGATATTGGGTTTCTTCGTCGATTTCGAGTTGAACGCCGTTTGGTAGCTTGGTTTTCAGTTGATTAGGTCCGTAAACAAGTGCGGCGACACCACCGTCATTGGTTTGGTACCAGAGATGTGAGATGTATTTGGGCCAGCCTTGGTGCATGTTGGCCGTGCAACACGTATAGCCCGCATAAGGTCCATACACATTATTCATTTCCCGGGAAAAAGGAAGGGAGAAATTGTAGACACTCCGTTTCACTTCGACCTGATTCGCATTTCCGAAATATTGACGATGGTAGAAATCATCCGTTGCTTGTGCAGGAAAGGCATTAAATGTCATTCGTTCCAAGGCATCCATGTAATGCGTTTCACCTGTGATGCCAATGATTTGCTCCAATGAAAACATAGCCTCTACTGTGGCGCATAATTCAGTCCCTTGAACCGGGTCATTTCCGTGTAAATCCTCGTCGCCAGAAAACATACCATGAGGTAGGCCATGCAAAGTCATTAGGTCATTGAAGCCCGTACGTAAATCAGTAAGATGGCTGGTATTTTGACTTTTTTGATACCAAATGGCGGGTAATTTAAGTCCCATGCCGACATTGACGGCATGCCTTTCCATCCATTTTTCATCGGTTTGATTGTACGCTGCTTTTATAGCCCAATCTCGGTTACCTAATAGGCTAGTCCAATCGTAGGTTTGTTGGTAAATGATATTTCCTAACTCCAACAACCCAGGTTCTTTTGTCTGATTATATAACCAATACACGATCATTAAATTATCACCTCCCCGTGCTTTGGCCCATTCGGTCCATTTTTCAAGGGGATTTTCCTTTAAGTTTTTTAATTGGAAGGCAAAATATTTTTGCATGAAAGGAAGGACTCTGGGGTCTTGGGAGGCTTGGTAATACTGTTGGAGTACTTTTAACATTACCATGCGCGGCCACCAATCGGCCCCTTGAGAGCCTAATTCGACAGGCTTTCCAGTTTCTTTTTCATATTTTGATAAAGGGCCAAAAAATCCAGATGGCCTTTGATGATTAAGGGTATAGTCCACATAGGTATATACCTTTTTGAGTAAGGCGGGGTCTTGACTAAGGTAGGCGAGGGGAAGTGCTCCGTCGAGCCAGTAGGGTGTTTCTTCCCAATCGTCCCCTTTGCCGCCGAGCCAACCATTATCCTTTTGAATTTTAGTGTAATATTCATCCAAATGACCTGTTGATCCTTTGACTAAGATGTCAGCTTGTTGCTGCAGCCAGCCACGCGGTGTGATTTGTCCTAAAGGGATTTCTTGGTAAGCAAAGCGTAAATTTTGCGCGAGTAAATGAAGAGGTAGGCTACTAAATAAAAGGCCTGCAAAGGCTAATTTGATAGGATTCATCAGTTGATAGGTTTTAAGCAATTTATTCAGAAATTTTTGTTTCCTTCTCGAATTAATGATTTTTTTAAACCGTTAAATAGGTTACTAACCCAATGTAACCTATTCGAAAGTAGTAAAAATCAATAAACATTGTAACTTAAATTTATAACATCACCAATTAGCTTAGTTCTATTGCATGCTTCATACTTTACGATTATTATTTGTTATAACCTTTTTTGGATTTCAGGCTCAGGCTTATCCCTTGTTTAAATGGGTGGATCCAGTTCGAAAACTTCACAATCAAATTGATTTAAATACGCTCGTCTACTTTGAGGAAGTTCGAGCGGGAGTTTTTACGCCCATGGGTTCTGTCAACTGGGATGCATCTGATTTAAAGGAAATGCCAGCTGAGTGGGTGGATCCCTTTTATTTTCAATTGCGGGGAAAAGATTATTTTTCAATTCGCGGAACGGGTCATGTGTATACTTGGGAAAAAGCAACTCGGACCATGAAGCGCTTGGATCGAACTTTTTTCAGAGGGTATAATTTTATTTCGACTCAATTTGTTCGTCGAGATACCCTCTTTAGTTTCGGGGGCTACGGCTTTTGGAATATTCATGCGACTGCCAGTTTTTATGATTTCAAAAAAGGCGAGTGGGATTTGGTGAACTATAAAAATGAGGGTCCGCAGCGGATAACCTTTGATTTGTCGGGCTATGATGCCAAGCGGGATAAATTTGTAGCGATTGAGGTAAATAAGAATTTCGAACATGATTACACGGGGCAATCTTCGGTGTTTGAATTTGATTTCAATCTTCATCAATGGACATTGTTGGGTTATTTAGATAATTCAAAGCTCATGAAAATGGGCGTTAATCCTGAAAAAGCTAAATGGCTCAATGGCTATTTTTTATTTAACGATGGACCAGATCCGGTGATTGTTGACCCATTTAAAAATGAATTTTGGGCCTACAAGGGCTCGAATAAATTTTTGATTTCAAGAAACAAAGAGACTTATCTTCTCCAAGATACTGTTGTTTGTCATCGATTTTTATCTACTTCTTCAGATTCTATACGTGTGGAATTTGATAAGACAACGATGGACCTGCTTTTCAAGGATTCCGAACTTATAGGGCCTATGTATAGTAAGCCAAAATGGTTTAGCCAATTCATTTGGCAAGATTGGACTCTTTTAGGCTTGCTAATTCTAGGAGTGTTTTGTGCTTTTAGATATCGAAAGGTTAGCAACAAGATGGATGGCGGAATCGCATTGCAGGGGCTTTCTGTTATTGAATTAAGTTTTTTTCAATTGTTTCAAAAACATGGTTTGGACTATTGTTTGTCTACAAATGACTTAAATCAATTAATTGGTTGTGATAAAAAATCGGTCGAGAATCAAAAACAAATTCGAAATCGATTTGTCCTTGCGCTGAATCAGTCCATTAAAGAACATTTTGGCGTGGAGGAATGTATTGTTCGAAAAACCTCTGAGCAGGATAAGCGATTTATGTTGTATTGTTTGAGTGAAGGAGGAAAAAGGGTCATTAGTCAGATGCAAAAAAGTAAACTTATTTAGGTCTTACATTTTTATTATCTGTCCATCTTCCATTTCGATAATTCGGCTGGTGCGGTCCGCAAATTCATTGTCATGAGTCACAATGAGGAGCGTTTGCTTGTATACTTGGGCTAGTTCTTCAAAAATATGAAATACGATTTCTGAATTCTTCTTATCTAAATTACCTGTGGGTTCGTCGCCCATGATGAGCAAGGGTTCGTTGATGAGTGCTCGCGCAATTGCCACCCTTTGTTTTTGTCCACCAGATAATTGGTTCGGCATTTTAAACGCTTCTTCTTTGATGCCTAAAATGGAAAGTTTTTCGTAGGCCCGGTGTTCAATTTCTTGTTCGGAGTATTTGCCTAATTTAAGGCCGGGCAACATTACATTTTGTAAGACATTAAACTCGTTTAATAAATAGTGAAATTGGAAAACAAAGCCTATTTTTTCATTCCGAACCCGGGCTAATTCATCCTCTTTTTTTCCACGCATGGACATTCCATCGATGATTACTTCGCCTTCATAATCCGTGTCCATGGTGGATAAAATGTACAAAAGTGTTGATTTTCCACAGCCAGATTTACCAATCACCGAGACAAATTCAGAGGATTGAAGAGAAAAAGATACCTCGTTCAAAATCTTAATCGTCACGGGATCGTGAAAATATTTACTAATCTTTTGGGCCTCTAAAACGGTTGTACTTTTCATGCTATTTTCCACGAATAATGATCACAGGGTCTATCGTACTTGCTTTTTTTGCAGGGAAATAACCAGCTAAATAAGTCGTAATGATGGAAAATACACCTCCAATCATGTAAAATTTAGGATTGTAATTGATCGGATAGGTCTTAATCGTAGGCAAGGATTCAGTGTTAAATGGGATTTGGTCGATCAAAGATGATAATCCAAAACCACCGAGAAGACCTAGCGAACCTCCGAAAATCCCAATACTCAGTGCGATCGTGATAAATACCAAATTAACATCCTGACCTGAAAATCCCACAGCCTTCAGTATGGCAATCGAATCCATTTTTTCGTAAATCAACATGTTCAAAATATTATAAATCCCAAAACCCGCTACAATTAATAACGTAATCCCCACAGCATAGGAAATTAAACTTCGAACCGAACTGCCAGTTTCAAATTGGGAATTTGCTTTTTGGATATCAATTGCATCGATTTGATAAATTTCTTGATATTCTTTCGCGGTAGGTGGCGCCCATAAAATATCCTTTAATTTCACCTGAATGTCCGTGATGTAATTTTCTGATTGGTTTAGTAATTTCTGCGTGGTTTTGATGGATGCATAACTTTGTACCTTATCTAAATCCTGAAGGCCTGATTGGAAATACCCGACTACCTTGAGTGAGAATTGTTCGCCTTTGCTCGTGGTAACTTGGACTACATCGCCGATGTTAACCATCATGTTGGTAGCTAAACCTTTACCCAAAATTATACTATTGGGCACGTTTTTTAAGTCCATAAAATTGCCACTTGTGACATAATCACTGAATTTAAAGAGCCGATTTTCTTCTTCAGTGTCGATGCCATTGATGGAGCCTGTCAAGTCGATGGACCCTACATTAAAGAATACTTGAGCCGTAATTTTTGGAGCTACGCCTAAGACACGGGTGTCTTTTTTTAGACTTTGGATGATTTGTTCACTATTATAAATATCAATTCGATCCTTTTTAGGTTTGACGGATTTGATAAAATTATGTCCTTGAGTAGCTTTTTGGATATAATCGATAGGTTGTTTTTTGGACACTTGAATCTCCTTATACATCCGCACATGGGGCGTTCGATTCAAGATGAGGCCATCCAATAAATCATTTAGGCCCGACATGAAACTCAGCAAAGTAATAAACATGGTGATACTGAATGTTACCCCGATAGCCGCCACTAATGTTTGTTTCCAGCGCGCGAGGAGCAACGAATACGCAATTCGAAAGATTAAGCGATATTTCATGTTAGGGCTTTACGAGTTCGTCGGTTTTTTTCAAACCCTGTAAAATTTCAGCTTGCTGGAAATCCTTTAACCCAATTTTAACTTTGCGCTTTTCGCCCCCTTTTAAGGTAATCAGCGAATCCCCAATCAAATAATTCCGAGGGACTAATAAAGCCTTGTCCTTCGTTTGCAAAATGATATTCGCCTCAAAATTCATGAAGGGAAATAATTTTTTAGGTGCTTTGGAGAATTTGGCTTCCACTAAAAAGGTTTTACTTCGCTCGTTCATGTAGGGATAAATCTTGTTCACGCTTGCCTCAAAGACTTCATTTTTATAGCTGTCTAAGCGAACGATGATTCGTTGGCCCATACTTATTTGCAAAATATCATTTTCATCTACTTGCATTTCCAAAACAAATGCCTCCGGATTACCGATTACCGCGATGGGCATTTGAGGACTGACTAATTCACCTTTGTTTTTTGAAATGGAAAATACTACTCCATTCATTTTACTTCGAAGGGTAAAATCTTGTTGGAGGCGGGATGAAATTTCGACAGTCTTTTTTGATTGGTCTGCGCTAAAGGATATTTGACGTGTTATGTCTCGGTAGCGTTGAATCGATGATAAATAATTCGTTTTTGAATTTAGAAAAGCCATTTCTTTTTGTTCCAAATCGATGCGCGTTCCTACTTGTTGGGCCCAAAGATTTTTTTGCCTTACATAGATCGAGGAATCCAGTTTGAATTTTTGGAAAGAGGTCTCGATGACATGTTGGGCCTCATTTAATTTCCCTTGGTTGGCCGATTTATTCGCAAAATTCGCAGCAATCTGTGCATTTTCAGTACTCATTTTTTGTGTCTCATTCGACAGCTGCAAAATGGGCTGACCTACCCGTACCACATCACCTTCTTTAACTAAAATTTGTTCAATAATCCCATTGACTGTCACAAAGGCTTGGTATTGATCTTGACTTTTTAGGATGCCGGATGCATAAATGGATTCAGTAATGGGTCCTTCAGTAGGGGATATCGTTTCTTCTTTTTTAGCACAGGCTATGAAAAGAAGCACGAAACCTATCAAGAAAATGTGTTTCATAGGGTTTAATTTTTGGGCTTATAAAAGAACGATAAAATGGGCCAAAATCCAAGTTGGTTCCTCTGATATTTGTCATGAAAAATCATTTTTGCGCAGATAAGGTATAATCAGTGCTTTTTCAAGATATTTGTATTTCTAAAAATAACGCCATGAAAATCACCTATTTGGATTCCTATGCAGATTTAAGTTCACATGCCGCTCAGGTCATTGCGGAGGAGCTTATTAAAAAACCTGATTTGCTTTTTTGTGCCGCTACGGGTGGTTCCCCCACGGGTATGTATGCGGAAATGAAAAAATCTGAATTAGCTAATCCAGGGCTTTATCAGCATATGCGTGTGATGAAAATGGATGAATGGGGAATTATTCCCTTAAGTCATCCGGATTCCTGTGAAAGTTATTTAAATGAACACCTCCTCGGGCCCTTACAAATTCCTGCGGATCGCTACATCGGTTTCGATACAGCTCCCGAGGTGCAAGCGCAAGAATGTGATCGTATTGAAGCGTATATCAATGAAAACGGGCCCTTTGATATTTGTATTCTGGGTCTTGGAAAAAATGGGCATATTGCGTTTAATGAGCCGGCGGATTCGTTGGTGGCCGAGTTTCACAAAGCGACCTTAGCACCTACTACGATTCAGCATGATCCTGCGCTTTCGCAAGGTCCTGAACCTGCCTATGGGCTTTGTGTGGGGATGCGTGGCATTATGCAAACAAAAAAAATCATCTTTTTAGTGACAGGCAAAGGAAAGCAAGAGGCGATTCGTGCAATTTTGGCTGGCGGAATTACGACTCAATTACCTGCTTCTTTTTTATGGATGCACCCGAATGTAGAATGCTTAATTGACCGGAATAGCTTGTAATAGCGTTTTTTGAACGAGTCTAGGCTTATCGGTTTGGATTAAATCGATGCCTAATTTTAAGGCCTTTTGGTAAGTAGAACTTTGATCAAAAGGCCCTAATACATCGCTAAAAACTTTGATGCCACGTTGATGGATTTCTTGCACCAGTTCGGGTGTAATGGCCAACCAATTTGTATCAAAGGCATATGGCTGCAGTCGCTCTATTTTCGATTCGATTTCTCCTTTATTTTTTAAACTAGGCATTAATTTAGCCGCTGGAAATTCCGTTTTCAGATTTTCCAAAAAGCTATCGGAGCCATAAAAGCAGGATTCTTCAGCTAAGGCATATTTTTTCAACATCTCCACCAGGGGCTTTGGTGCCACATCTTTGCAATCGACATAGATAAAGGTTTTTTGGGGATGCTTTTTATTCCAACGGGAAATCAGTTGACACACTTCCTCCAAACTCGGAATCTTTTCTTTTTCGAATGCAGGTCCATAGCCTTTGCCTGCGGAAAGCTTTCGGATTTCAGTAAAGGTTAATTGCTTGATTGGTCCATGACCGTTCGTTGTGCGGTCGAGATTTCCATCATGCAGAATGACTAATTGGCCATCTGCAGAGGTTCGCACGTCGATTTCAATGAAATTAACTCCAATTTCCAGCGCTTTTTGAAAGGTGGCCATTGAATTTTCAGGTGCCCATCCTGTATTTCCTCGATGTGCGGAAATTTGAATGGGCACCTGTTTTCTAAAAATAGTAGCTGTATCTGAAGGGGCTATTACGTGTAAATAACATGCGAAAATAGCCAAGATATTCATTTACAAATTCCCCTTTTTTCGTTCTGAAATAATGAATTCAGAGGTCCGAAGTGAAAGTGCTAAAATTGTCCAGGTTGCATTTTTATCTCCTTGCGAAACAAAAGGAGAGGCATCCGCGACGAATAAGTTTTTCACGTCGTGCGCTTGACAATTGCTATTTAACACGGAGGTCTTTGGATCATTACCCATACGCGCCGTTCCCACTTCGTGAATAATGCGTCCAGGTTCTTCCAAACCATAATTTTTATCTGCGCCTGGTTTAGGACCTAAAGCCTCACCACCTAATTCATGGATGATTTGCTCAAAGGTCTCTTGCATGTGCTTGGCCTGTTTGATTTCATAATCACTCCATTTGTAGTTGAATCGCAAGACCGGAATTCCGTATTTATCCACGGCATTTGGATCGATTTCACAAAAATTATCCTCTCTTGGAACAGGTTCTCCACGTCCTGCAAAGCTAATATAAGAGCCGTAAAAGCGGCGATAATCTTCTTTTAATTTGGCTCCATAACCACCAGCGGCCATTTGAATGCCTTCGCGTGAACGGGCATATTTGCCGTTGATGCCTTCGATACCCCAACCAAACCCATAGGTCGGCATTCCCATTCCACCACCATATTCGATGTGATATCCACGAGGGAAATCTAATTTTTTATTATCCAACCACCAAGGTGTATATACGTGCATACCGCTTACCCCATCTTCGTTGTAGCGCTTCCGATCGAAGAGCGTTGGGATAATTGCCGAACGTGAAGCTCCTGTCGAGTCATTTAGGTATTTACCAACGACACCGCTAGAATTCGCAAGTCCATTCGGGAATCGCGCACTTTTTGAATTTAATAATAAACGAGCCGTTTCGCCAGAACTAGCGGCTAGAATAACAATTTTTCCTTTAACGGAATATTCACCTAAGGTACCTGTATGTACGTAAGAAACGCCAGTCGCCAAGCCAGTTGCGGGGTCTGACAATACTTCGCGCGCCATAGCGAATGGCAATAAGGTAACATTTCCTGTAGCTAAGGCCGGCTTAACGTGGACAGAGGAAGAGGAATAATCGGCATAAGCCTGACAAGCCCGACCACATTGTCCGCAATAAAAACAAGATCCCCGTTCATTATTAATCGGTTTCGTTAAAATGGATTTCCGGGCCGGATAGGTCGGAATACCCAGGGATTTATTTGCCTTGTAAATCAATAATTCGTGCAAACGGGGTTTTGGCGGAGGTAAGAAATACCCATCAGGATCGTTGCGCAAGCCCTCATTGGTACCAAAAATCCCCACTTCTTTATCTACACGATCATAAAATGGTTTTAGGTCTTCATAGCCGATAGGCCAATCGTCCCCTAATCCATCAATGCTTTTTCGCTTAAAATCATCTGGTCCGAAACGCAAGGAGATACGTCCCCAGTGGTTTGTCCGACCACCCACCATTCTCGACCGAAACCAATCGAACTTAGTTCCTGCAGCACGCGTGTAAGGTTCTCCATCGATTTCCCAGCCTCCATAGGCCGCATCAAAATCCCCAAAAGCACGGACCGTATTTGCACCTCGACGAAGAGATTCATACGGCCATTTCATTTGAGTGATATTTTTTGGGTCTGCGGGATCATAGGGCTGACCTGCTTCCAGAAGGCATACTTTGGCACCTGCTTTAGCTAATGTATACGCGGCCATTCCGCCTCCGGCACCTGAGCCGACGATGACTACGTCAAAAACGGTTTGTTGAGATTTTATGTAAATCGAATCGTTAATCATGTGATAAGTTTAGAGGTTCAAATCTAAATATTTAATTGATAATTTTTGTAGAAATTTTGTAAAATCTAATAATTTCATTCATCATTGTAACATTATTTATCTATTTAAACCTACAAACATGAAAGTTTACTTTACTCAACAAGGTTTGAGAGGGTGTCTTTTTACTCTTTTGATGTTCGTTTGTTGTTCAGGTTCTTTACTTGCGCAATCATTCACAATCTCGGGAAAAGTCACCTCCAAGCAAGATGAAACCGGAATTCCCGGTGCTAGTGTCTCCATTAAAGGGACAACCAAAGGAACAAGTACCAACGAAAATGGAGCTTATTCTATTGAGGTCAATGGACCAAACGCAACGCTTCAAATTTCTTCCATCGGATTTGAACCTCAAGAAATTAAGGTGGGAAATCGAAAGGTAATTGACATTGCCTTAAGTCCAAGCACTTCGATGCTTAATGAGGTGGTGGTGACCGCCTTGGGAATTAAGCGGGAAGAAAAATCATTGGGGTATTCGGTTGCCAAAGTAGATGGCAAAGAAATGAACCGAGTGGCACAAGAAAATGTGCTGAACGCCTTATCCGGAAAGATGGCCGGGGTAACCATTAGTTCTACCGGCGGTACCGGTTCTTCAGTAAGTGTGGTGATTCGGGGCGCGAAATCATTAAGTTCGGACAATCAACCATTATTTGTGATTG
>CANHCG010000016.1 GCA_947459055.1 Cytophagaceae bacterium
GGATTGGCCTTTGCCTATTTTAATACAAAAGAATTTAGTAAGGCGAATGCCTTGTTTAAAACCTATGTAGATCGTTTAAAATCGACGCCTAATGCGAAGAACAATCCGACTATTTTATTGCGATTAGCGGATACATATTTGATTTCCCGGAAATATGAGGATGCGCTGACCTATTATAGTCAAGCAGCTGATTTAGCAAAAACGGAAAAAGATTATGCTTTGTATCAAAAAGGCTTAACCTTGGTGTATTTAAATAGGGGAAATGAGGCAAGAGCTGTCATGAAGCAGGTTCGGATTTCCTTTCCAGAATCGAAATATGCGGAGGATGCATTTTATCAAGAAAATCTGATTTTATTTAATGCGGCTAAATATGCGGAAGCGATTGTTGGCTTCTCTGAAATTATTTCTAGTAAAAAAACAGGGGAGACTTTAGCATCAGCCTTATTTAAACGTGCGCAATCCTATACGAATAACGAGCAATTCGATTTAGCGATTACTGATTATAAGCGAATAGTTAATGAATTTTCGGGTGATAAAATTGCCAAAGATGCTTTAGTTGGCTTACAAGAGAATTTAATCAAGGTGGGAAGGCCAGAGGAGTTTGGACAAGTATTGGATACCTATCAAGCCAATAACAAATCAGAATCGGATAATGAGGCAATTGATTTAAAATATGGCGCGGCCCGAGGCATATATGAAGGCAAGAAATTTGATAAGGCTGTGGTAGCTCTAAAGGATTTTGTGGAAAAATATCCAAGTAATGAAAACGTGATGGAAGCCCATTATTTAATTGCGGATGCCGCGGATCAAATCCAGGATACATTAACGGCGATTCCTTATTTCAAAAAGGTAATTGAACAAAACGAGCATCCACAAGTAAATAAGGTGATTTTACGAGTGGCTGATTTATTAGTGGGCCAAAAACAATTTTCTGAGGCAGTTGGATATCATCGCTTATTCAAGGCTAAAAATCCTGAGCCTGAAAATCAATTAGCTGCTTATTCCAGCATCATTCAAACCTTTACTGTGGCGAATGCCTTGGACTCATTAGGTGCTGTCATTCAAGAAATAAGTCCATTGGAATTATATAGCCTAGAAGATAAAGCGAAATTCAGTCGTCAATTAGCGAATTTATATGGAAGTGACAGTTTACAAGTGGTTCAAAAAAGAAAATGGCTTGATCAAACAATCGTCTTTGACAAAAATGAGATTGGCGCTGAGGCACAATATGAATTAGCCGTATTATTGGCGAAAGAAGGTAAATTCAAGGAATCGAATGACATGATCAGTACCAAATTCAAAAATGAGTTTGCCGAAGCTTCTGATGCAATTATCGGGAAGGCCTATGTGCTTTTAGCCGATAATTTTGTATCCTTAAAGAATTTGCCACAAGCCAAAGCCATTTTAAAATCCGTCATTGATAATTCCAGTGATTCGGGTGTGATTGAACTGGCAAAAACCAAATTAAAAAGCTTACCCATAAAATAAATGAACATGAATTTTCCGATGATAGCGAAACCAATAACCTTGTGTAGTGTGCTTATTCTGATAGGAATGGGACATGTGGGGTATGGCCAACAAAAGAAGGAGGGAAGCATTCAAACCGATGATATTATTCTTGAAAAAGAACGAAAAATCGAATTGAAGCCTGAAATTTCTCGCAATTTCGAACCTCTAGATGAGATAGAGAACCTGAATAAAGGGCGAAAAATGAAATATGAGTTTTTAGAGCGTAAATGGGAGGCAAAAAGTTCAGCCATTCTAACTACCTCCATCATTGGCCCTCGGGAAGGAGATGAATTAGTTTCAGCTTTTGGTCCAAAATTTAAAAACATGGTGAAAATTGGAGCTGGAAATTTTGGCCATACCTTGTTGAACGGTCATTTTGGCTTTGCAAAGGAGAATCAATTTCAAGGGATTTACATCAACCATGATGCGAATCGTCGGGGACCCATCGGAGGTGTCTATGGCGGAAGGAATGATAATGAGGTGAAATTATATAGCAAGACCTTTACGGGAAATTATTTATTGGATGGCTCGATTGGGTATAAGAGGACTGAAGCAAATTATTATGGTCGGGATGCGAATAAATTTGAAACCCAATTAAATAAAATTGGCATCATTTATAATAAATTCCATTATGTAGGAAGTATAGGGAATGCTAAAAAAGATGCGAAATATGATTACATCGCATCCTCGGGATTGACTTATTTATCGACGAGTAATTCGAACCGAGAATGGATTTGGGAAAGTAAAATTAATTCCGTGTTGCACGTGAATGATCAAATTTCAGCTTATTTGAATGGCGATATGTTACTTTCGGAAATTACGAATTCGAGAAACAACCGTCGGGAGTTATATCGCATCAAACCCAGCTTCCTCTACAAAAGTGGCCGAATTTCTGTGACTGCTGGGATAAACATCGCGAATGAAAAGGATAAACTGGTTAATTTAAACCAGACCCGAGTATTTCCTATTTTAAAATTAGATGTCAAGCCGACTGAATTTTTACATGTTTTTGCCGGAATAGGTGGGGATACGTATTTCAATTCGATGAATCAATTTGTTTCGGAAAACAATTGGCTTGGCAATGACGTCAATTTGAAAAATACGGTTCAAAGCTCTAATATATATGGCGGCTTAAAGGGAAGTAATGAGCGAAATTTCGATTTTGAAATGAAATTTGGATATTCAGAATTTAGCAATTTAGGCTTTTTCACTGCCGTTCAAGGGGATTCTTCACGATATAACGTAACTTATGCAGGCGGAGACAAAAAAGTGCAAGTCGTAAATATTTCAGGTCAGATTAATTATCAAATTTTAAATGAGGTGCTTTCTATCTTAAAATATGACTTTAATAGTTATGAAAATTTAGGAGATTTAGAAAAACCTTATCATCGACCTGCGATGAATTTATCCTTTACAAATTCCATTACCTTTAAAGATCGCATTATTGTTTCGCCCGATGTGTTTTACTTAGGCGGATTATATGGTTTTAATCCAAGTCAACAAAAAGCTGTAAAAATGCCTGATATTATCGATTTGAATTTAAAAGTAAACTATTTGATTACTAAAAAATTCAATGCCTCGGTAAGCGCGAATAATATTTTAGGGAAAATGAATCAAAGGTATTTATTTTATCCCCAACAAAGTTTAAATTACACAGTTGGAATCGCTTATTCCTTTTAATATGAATTCATTGTCTATCATTCAATCCATCGAACAACTAATTATCACACACGATTGTGTGATAATACCGAATTTTGGGGGTTTTGTGGTAAACCAGCAAGGCTATACCTACGACGCCCAAGAAGCTAAAATTCATCCTAAGAAAAGATGGATCGCTTTCAATGAACGTTTACGTGCCGATGATGGGATTTTAGCTATGCAAATCGCGAAGGATTTTGGCTTATCTCAAAAAAAGGCCTTTGAACAAGTATTAGCCTTTAGTACTGAAATCAAATCCTTAATTCAAACGAATGGGACCATGGAATTTGGGAAGCTAGGGCAATTTTCCTTAACCAATGAGCAAAAAATCAGTTTTTCGCCAAATGGCCAATTGAATTTTGATTTAACACAATATGGTTTGTTTGAGGTCGGGACTTTAGGAAAATCAAAACCCAAATTAATTGAAAACCCAATTCCTCAATCCGTAGAAGATCTGCCTGCAATTACTCAAGCAGAATTTGAACAAGAAAACACGACAAAGTCATTTAGTTCTCGGTTTTATGCCTATGTAATTACGGCATTTATATTGGGAGGGGTTGGGGCCTATATATTAACAGAACCGAATTCGAAATTTGTTAGTAGTTCATTTTCTCCTTTGACGATTAAAATCAAGAAAGAAAAAGTAGTTGCAAAACCTATCGTTCAACCGGCTGAAATAAAATCGGCCATTACGGAACCAAAGGTAGAACCTGTGGTTGAACCCATCCCGGAAGAACCAAATGTTTTGGATGCCAATGGCATTTATTTGGTAGCTGCGAGTTTCAAAACACAGGAGCGGGCAGAGAAAGGTGTAGCGGAATTTGTATCAAAAGGATTTGACGCCGTTGAAATTTTACCCAAAAAAGAGGGGGAACAATATTACCGAGTGAGTGTAGGGAAAGTAGAAAATATGGACGAAGGCTATCAAGCGGCGGCCAAGATGAAAAAAAGTAAGCAAGTAGATATTTGGGTATATCAAACCAATCATTGATTATGAACGTGAGTTATCAAGAGCAAAAAGAATTAGAAAGAAAAAACCAGGTGAAAGCCTTGGTGATTACCCTTATTCTAAATGGCTTATTATTTTTATTGATTTGGCAAGTTAAGATTTGGAATGAAAATCCTAATCCACCTATAATTCCAGAAGCTGAGGGAATGAAAGGGGAGATTACATTTGAGCAAGAACCGCCAAGTCCTGCGCCGGCGAAAAAAGAAGAATTAACGACAAAATCAGAAGCCGCTGAAACACCAAATACAGTTCCTCCTTTAACAAGTCAGGCGGAGAGTCCGGTAGTAGTTAAGGCGTCTCCACCAGCACCCAAGGTAGAAGTTCCTGAAGAACCGGTTGTCGATTTAAATTTAACGCTTGGAAAACGTAGTCCAAAAGCTAGCGGAACCGCTAATGGGAATGGTACGAGTGGTGCAGGAGGAAATGGGCCCGCGGGTTCCTCTGGAAATGGGGCAGGTGGTGGAGGTAAAGGAAATGGGAGTGGAGGAAGCGGGGATAAACCTATTGCTCAAAACTGGACATTCCCCACTTCGGTTATCAGTTCCATCGACAATGGCTCTGAAACTGGCGAAATAACCTTCTTTATTCGGGTAAATGAAAAAGGAAGCGTGACTGAAATACGTATTGAAAAAACGAATGTCAAATTATCCCTGGCTGAAAAGTATAAAAAAGCAATCAAAGGGGCTCGATTTACACCTAAAGATGAAGGAAAAAGGGAAGGAGCTAGTGGCCTAAAAACCATTCGTATCGTTCCTACGAACTAATTTCATCTGATTTCATGAATTACCAGGAGGCCATATCTTTTCTATATGCTCAATTGCCCGTTTTCCATAACGAAGGCAAAAAAGCCTACAAACCTGGATTGGGCAATGTACTGGCACTTTGCGAAAAGGTAGGAAATCCCCAACATGATTTTAAATCCTTACACATCGCCGGTACGAATGGCAAAGGAAGTTCCTCGCACTTCATGGCGTCGGTGTTACAAGAACATGGCTATCGAGTCGGGCTATACACCTCTCCGCATTTAAAACGGTTTACGGAGCGCATAAAAATCAACGGACAAGAAATTCCCGAAGGCTGGGTCTGTCAATTCGTTGACCGCCATCAATCCCACATTCAAGAAATTAGACCTTCTTTTTTCGAATGGACCGTAGCCATGGCGTTTTGCTATTTTTCAGAACAAAAAGTAGATTATGCCATCATTGAAACCGGATTAGGTGGCCGCTTGGATTCGACAAACATTATTTCACCTTTGGCCTGTTTAATCACAAATATCGGTTATGATCATCAGGATATCTTGGGAGAAACATTACCTGAGATTGCTTCAGAAAAAGCAGGTATCATTAAAATGAGTATTCCGATTACCATTAGTGAATACCAGAAAGAAACACACGCTGTATTTGAGAATAAGGCTAATGCCTGCCATTCTAACCTTATTTTTGCAAATCAAACCATCCAGCCTGAAAACATCGAAATGGGTGAACGATTGAAATTTAATGTGCCAACACATCATACCTGGAAGGATATTCAAATAAATAGTCCCTATGTGGGTCTGTATCAAGTACAAAATATTATAGGCGTCTTAGCGTGGTCAGTACAAATTCTGGAAGCAGGCCTCATTCCTCTTCGAAAAGATGCCTGGGAACGAGGAATAGAAAATTGCGCAAAGAATACAGGATTAAAGGGTCGATTTGAGGTTTTGGAAAAAAATCCGTGGCTCATTGCGGATACAGCTCATAATGAACATGGATTAAGTTTGTTGGTCAAACAAATCGAAGGAATGTTGGTGGGCCAACTATTCATCATCCTCGGTATGGTTGCCGATAAAGATATCCAACTCGCCCTAGAGGTTTTACCGAAACAAGCCACGTATTTCTTTTGCCAATCAACAAATCCGAGAAGTATTTCCGCCAACCAATTACAAGAAAAAGCCAAAAATGTAGCTATCCAAGGAATCAGTGTCGAGAATGTTAATGAGGCGATTAAGTTAGCAAAAGACTTGGCCAAACAAGAGGATATTATTTTAGTAACTGGAAGCACCTATATGGTAGCTGAAATTGACCAATTGTGAGTAGACGAAAAACTTATAAATACGATCGCGCAGAATTGCTTGACAATGTCATCCAAAGTACAAAAGAAAATTTTGGGGCTTATCAAGGACGTTGGCGTTCTGATTACTTTAAAAATTCAAATCCTATCGTTTTGGAACTTGGCTGTGGCAGAGGAGAATATTCAAATGGATTGGCGCGGCTTTTTCCGGATAAAAATTTCATCGGGATTGATATCAAAGGAGACCGTTTGGCCTCAGGGGCCTTAGTGGCGAAAGAGGAGGGACTAAAACAGGTGGCTTTTTTACGCATAATGATGCAATTCATCGATGAGCATTTTGAGGAAAATGAGGTCGATGAAATTTGGATAACTTTTCCAGACCCAAGACCCAAAGATCGCGATGAAAAGAAGCGTTTGACGAATCCCTTTTATTTAGCCAAATACCGTAAAATTTTAAAACCCGGCGGGATACTACATTTAAAAACTGATGCAGAGGTATTTTTTGATTTTTCAAAAGAATCCTTAGAAAGCCAAGATTGGCCAATTTTAATTTCGACGCGCGATCTATATCAATCGGAATGGAATGAGGATCATTTTGGTATAAAGACTCGATTTGAAACTATATTTTACAACAAGGGATTTTCCATCCATTATTTGCGGGCTGAAAACAAAAAAGAGGCCTAAGCCTGCGGGCTGAAAATAAAAAAGAGGCCTAAGCCTCTTTTTTTGAAAATTGAATTCTTATTTGAATTAACCTACGCGTGCAATTAAATCAGCTGCACGAGAAGAGTATCCGAATTCGTTGTCATACCAACCAACCACTTTAACTAGGTTACCCATAGCAGTAGTTAATTTAGAATCCAAGATACATGAGTGTTGGTTTCCAATGATATCAATTGAAACAATTTCATCTGTTGTGAATTCCAAGATTCCTTTCATCGGACCATCAGCAGCAGCTTTCATAGCAGCATTGATTTCAGCAACCGTAGCTTCTTTTTTCAAAACAACTGTAAAATCAGTCACTGAACCATCTGGAGTAGGAACGCGCATGGCGTTTCCGTCTAATTTACCTTTAAGGTGAGGTAAAACTAAACCCACTGCCTTAGCAGCACCAGTAGAAGTAGGAATAATCGAATAAGCAGCTGCACGAGAACGACGCAAATCGGAGTGAGGTGCATCTTGTAAATTTTGGTCAGCTGTATAGGCGTGAACCGTTGTCATAAATCCTTTTTCGATTCCGAATGCATCGTCCAATACCTTAGCCATAGGAGCGAGGCAATTCGTGGTACAAGAAGCATTTGAAATAATTGTCATATCATCAGTTAAAGTATCATCGTTAACACCCAACACAACAGTTGGGATATCTCCTTTCGCAGGAGCGGAGATGATTACCTTGCGAGCGCCAGCAGTTAAGTGTTGGCCAGCTCCGTCTTGGTCAATAAAACGACCTGTTGATTCCAATACCACATCAATTCCCAAAGAACCCCATGGCAATTGCTTTGGATCACGTTCTGCAAATGCTTTGATCACCTGTCCATTAACCGTAATGCTATCAGCATCAGAAGTAACGGTACCATTAAAACGTCCATGCACAGAATCATACTTTAATAAATGTACCAACGTCGCATTGTCTGTTAAATCGTTAATCGCAACGATCTCTACATTATCTTTTTCCAATAAACGGCGGAATGTAAGTCGTCCAATACGACCAAACCCATTAATAGCAACTTTAATTTTTTTCATTGAATGAATTAATTTGATTTCCTTATTAAAAATCAAAAATATAAATAAAATATAACTATTACAAGTTTTTAAAAGTGCATTTATTGATTTTAAACGATTAAACATCATAATTAAACAATTGTAAATCGTAATATTCTAATTTAGCTATATGGCAAATTACAAGATTTTTACAATTTTTTCGTTGGATACGTTTTTTATTCAAGCATTTTTTGCATATTTGTATATCAAATACTACCGGTGATTCAGCAGGGTAGGAGCGTGACAGAATGTCACTTGTTATTTTGGCTAAATTACAAGCTAAATAGATCCCGAATATAATTCTGCAACTATATGTAACTTACTGATAATCAGTTTATTGGTTAGTTAAAGTTTAAGTTAAATTTAACCTAAATTTTGGAGTCAATTAGGGCTTTAATTCTTCTAAGGCTTGATTTATTTTTTGTTTAAGATTGAGAATCCGACCTTTTTCTACGAAATTGCGGTTCAATAAATTGCATACGATTCATATGAATAACTTAGAAGAAATTATAATAGCGGCTTGGGATCAACCCGAATTGCGTCAAAAGCCAGAAAGCATAAAGGCGATTGAAGCGGTGGTAGAAAAAGTAGATAAGGGGGAACTTAGGACGGCGGAACCGTTGGCAGATGGCAGTTGGAAAGTCAACGAATGGGTAAAAAAGGCCATTGTGATGTACTTCCCTATTCGCCAAATGTCGGTGAGCGAGGTTGGAATCTTCGAATTTCACGATAAAATGAAATTAAAAAGTAATTACAAGGAATTAGGCGTGCGGGTTGTTCCACCGGCGGTGGCGCGGTATGGCGCCTATTTGGCGAAGGGTACGATTTTAATGCCTTCCTATGTAAATATTGGTGCCTATGTAGATGAGGGAACGATGGTGGATACCTGGGCGACCGTTGGAAGTTGTGCACAAATCGGCAAACATGTCCATTTAAGTGGTGGTGTGGGGATTGGCGGTGTGTTGGAACCGCCTCAGGCATCTCCAGTGATTATCGAGGATGGGGCATTTATTGGATCTCGTTGCATCGTGGTTGAAGGAGCTCATATCGGTAAAAAAGCCGTTTTAGGAGCAGGAGTAACGATTACAGGATCCTCCAAGATTATTGATGTCTCTGGCCCTGAACCGATTGAATACATTGGCTATGTTCCTGAAAACTCGGTTGTCATACCTGGAAGTATCCAAAAAACCTTTGCGGCCGGCACCTATGGCGTACCTTGCGCATTGATCATAGGAAAAAGAAAAGAAAGTACGGATTTAAAAACCTCCTTGAATCAAGCGCTTCGCGAGAATAATGTGGTAGTCTAAACCGAAATCAATCCTTACCTTTATACCCGGTTCTTAAATAACCGGGTTTTTTTATGGAAAATAAATTGAAAATTGGCGAATACAATCGCCTGCGCATCATTAAGGAGGTACCTTTTGGTTTATACCTTGACGGCTACGAAGATGAGATCTTACTTCCCTTGCAATATGTACCGGAAAGCTACGAAATCGACGAAATCATCGAAGTATTCATCTACCGAGATTCCGAAGATCGTATCATCGCTACCACCTTACGTCCAAAGGCTACGATTAATCAATTCGCCTATTTAGAAGTCCATTCAGTGACTCCATTAGGGGTTTTTCTCGAATGGGGCTTGGCTAAACATTTATTTGTACCATTTAGCCAACAATTCCAGAAAATGACCGTTGGCCGTTCCTACCTCGTATATGTCTATTTAGACCTACAAACCGACCGCATCGTCGCTTCTGCCCGAATCGAAAATTTTCTACCCGTTTCGGATATCCATGAAGAGTTTACAATTGGCGACAAGGTAGACGCAATTCCATTCGAACATACTGATCTTGGAATTAAATGTCTTGTAAACAATTGTAAAATAGGTGTATTGTTCAAAAATCAAGTGTTTACAAAAGTAATTATGGGCGAGTCGATGCCTGTTTACGTTTATAACATTCGGCCAGATGATAAATTAGATTTGCGTATTGAGCCTGTGGGTTTAGTGCGTATGGATTCACAAATGACTAAGTTATTAGCTTTATTAAAAGCAAATAATGGGGTGTTGATGCTTCATGATAAGAGTCCTGCGGAACTCATATATGATCAATTAGGTATGTCAAAAAAGGATTTTAAAAAGGCTGTAGGAGGTTTGTACAAAAGTAAACAACTCGCTATTCATCATGATTGCATATCACTTTTGTAAACATTAATATTCTAGTATTTCTTATTTGTAAATTAGAAATGTTAGGTTACTTTTGTGATGTTATTATTTACAATCGTAATCTGATGAATTTAGCTGAGAAAATAGAACTAATCATAAAACGAAAGCAATTGAGTTCTTCTCAATTTGCGGATATCTTAGGAATTCCAAGGAGTAGTATCTCTCACATTCTTTCGGGACGAAATAAACCCAGTTTAGATGTCGTACAAAAGATTCTCACGGCTTTTCCTGAAATCAGTGCAGAGGAATTGTTATTCGAGGATCGGAGTTTACAAGTGGCTACTGCGGTAAAGACACAAATGGCAAGTAATCCACCGATGCCTACGCTTTTTGATAGCCCAGCACCTAGCCCGTCAGAATCGATTAAAAATAATTTACCTGAGCCTACGATCGTACGCTCGAATCTCAGACGGAATCGTGAAGAGGCTAAAAATGTCAACTTACTTAATGAAAATTCGATTGCTCCTCAAACTTTCGCTCCGCATTTAACAAAACACATCGAACGCGTTATCATTTTTTATTCCGATGGCTCCTTTTCGGAAAGTAAGCCCTTGGCCTAAGCCTTTGCTGACTTATCCCCAACTTATCCACATTTGTGCACATTTGTTATTTTCATTCTTTAGTTATCCACAATTTTATGTGGATAACTAGTGGATTTGTTCACAATTCATAAAAATACGCTTGCATAAGGAATTAAATGTCCCATTTGGGGGTCCAAATTTCATTTGACATAGCCATGATAATTGATTAATTTTAGTTGATATACCTTATTTTATGCAAAAAATTGATTCCTTAAACCAGGTAGCCTTATTTCATCAGACCTTTGGGGCACCTATCTTGGACGAACCGACTATTCCTTCTCCTGAACGTTGTCAATTACGTGTCAGTCTATTAGCTGAAGAATTAGATGAATTACGAGAAGCTATCGCCGCTGGTGATTTAGTTGAAGTAGCCGATGCACTTTGTGATTTACAATATGTCCTATCAGGCGCTGTTTTAGAATTTGGCTTAGGCGAAAAATTTGTTAGCCTTTTTGATGAAGTACAGCGATCTAACATGTCAAAAGCCTGCCAAAGTCTCGAAGAAGCTGAACAAACAGTCAAATTTTATCATGATAAGGATGGCACCGAAGCGGAAATTAAGGCCGAACATGGGGTTTGGAAGGTTTTTAGAAAATCAGATAATAAAGTATTGAAGTCGATAAATTATTCGCCGGCGGACCTAGCTAGCTTGTTGAGATGATGAAAATCTTATTGATCGAAGATGAGCCTAAAACCGTACAATCCTTAAAACAAGGTTTGGAAGAAAATCATTATACGGTGGAGGTGGCATATGATGGGATATTGGCGAGGCAATTGGCCACGAGGAACACCTATCAATTGATCATTTCAGATATCATCATTCCTGGCATCAATGGCATCGACCTTTGCCGAGAATTACGTGCCTTAGGGATTCAAACACCGATTCTCATGTTAACGGCTTTAAGTACCACGGATGATAAATTAATTGGATTCGAAGCGGGAGCTGATGATTATCTGGCCAAACCATTCGATTTTAAAGAGTTTTTAGCGCGGGTGAAAGCATTGATCAAACGTTCGAATCAAACGATTTTAGAAGCTCAAACTCTTCGATTTGCGGATTTGGAGATGGATTTAACGAGTCATTTGGTGAGTCGATCGGGCCAGCTAATCAACCTTACTTCCAAAGAATTTCAATTACTCGAATACTTCTTGCGTAATCAAGAAAAAGTACTCTCCAAAGCTGAAATCGCTGAAAGTATTTGGGAAGTAGAAGATGAAAATAGTTCAAACCTCATCGAGGTATATGTGAATTATTTGCGAAAAAAGGTCGATAAAGGCTTTTCTAGCAAATTGATTCATACGCAATTTGGCATGGGCTACATTTTACGAATGGAACAATAAGATGCAGATTCGATCGAGATTAACCTACCAATTTACCTACCTGGTTTCGGCGATTCTCTTCGTTTCCTACCTGATTATCTACGTATTTACCCAACAAAATTACAAAGACAAGTTCTACAGCCGTTTGCGGCAAAAAGCCAATACAGCAGCTGAATTATTAGTAAATGTCAATCAAGTCGATAGTAAACTCTTACGCATCATCGACCGAGCCAATCGAGATATTCTATACCGAGAAAATATCATGGCCTATGATACCTGTTATGAAAGGATTTATCGGTCAAATGACACCATTAATTTCCATATCGACGTAAACCGTGTCAAAGAGGTTTTAAAACGAAAAGAAGTCCGATTTGGCGTCGAAGATTTAGAGATTTTAGGGACTGTTTTTGTAACACCAGAAGGTAGAATTGTGGTCTTTGCTGGGGCGGTAGACCAATATTCTGCTGATAATGAAAAGGATTTAAAGAATATCCTAATCGCCTTATTTTTATTGTTTGTCTTCATTGTGGTGATTTCAGGCTGGTTTTTCGCTGGTAGGGCGGTAAATCCTATATCCGAAGTCATCAAACAGGTGGACTTGTTGTCACCTAAACGCCTCGAACAACGCTTAGAAACGTCCACCTCAGAGGATGAAATAGGGAAGATGGTGGCAACGATCAACCGGCTACTGGAACGCATCGAAAATGCATTTAAATTACAAAAAAC
>CANHCG010000017.1 GCA_947459055.1 Cytophagaceae bacterium
AAGGAGCCGAAAAACGAGGATAAAAAATCGGAAATCTACTTAGCATTGGGGCAGATTCAGTATGAGAAAAATGAATTTAATCAGGCAAAGGTGTATTGGGAAAAAGCGAGTGTGAATAACCCGAATAAGGGCGAATTGTATTTGCAATTAGGCAATATGTTTGTGCGTCAATTAAAAAAATACCCGGAAGCTGCTAACTATTATGATTCCGCGGCAACCTACTTAGCGAGCACGCATCCTTCCTATGCGAAAGCCCAGAAATTAAAAAAATCATGGCTTGATTATGTGCAAATGACCCATGTCATTCGAAAAGAAGATTCCTTGCAAATCCTTGGTCGGAAATCACTAACCGAGTTAAGCGCCTTCTACACGCAGATTAAAGCGGATCAAAAACGAAAAATCGATTCGTTAAATAGCCAAAAGAAAACGATAGCTCCAGCTGCCCAATCGCTAATTTTCACTCGCCGAAATCCGAGTCCGGAACAACAAAGTTTCTATTTTTACAACGAAATGGCTCGAAACCAAGGGTCCCAAGAATTTATGTTTAAATGGGGAAATCGAACCTTAGAGGACTTTTGGAATCGAAAAAATAAAAATACGAATCTGAGTGCCGCGGCGAATTCTCCTGAAAAAATAGCGACGGGACCTAGCCAATCGACCGAAACGAAAGCAACAACGAGCAGTGATTCTTTGGCGATTTGGTTAGCGAGTATTCCGAGGACGGATGCGCAAATGATGGTCTCAAATAAAAAAATTGAGCAGACACTTTTTGCCTTGGGCAAGTTTGCGAAGTTAGATTTAAATGAAAATGAATTGGCTAAAAAGACCTTAGTTAGTTTATTGCTAAATTATCCCGCAACGGCCTATGAGGCTGAAACTTTGTATTTGTTGTATTTGAGCAGTTACATGAGTGCGGATAAAAAAGAATTTAAGGACCGATTGGCCGACAGATACCCGGAATCCTATTTTAGGCAGATGATTTTGAAAATGGAAAATGGTCAATTAAGCCAAACGAAAGAAATAGAGGTACAAAAAACTTACGAAAAGGCCTATGCGACGTTTAAGCAGGGTGCTTATGCGGACTGTTTTAGGGAATGTTTGGGATTACAACAACGCTACCCGAATAGTAAATTGGAAGATAAAATCGTATTTTTAATGGCCCTTTGCAAAGGGGGGCTGAAAGATTTGAGTGCGTACACGTTGCAACTAAAAAACTTCACCATGGCATTTCCGTCCAGTCCTTTAAAACCGGAGGCAGAGGCACTGTTGAAGTCCATCACCCAAAATACTCGCTAATATGCTCACATTTGAACCAGGTCAATACGCGAAATTCATCAAATTCCTCTACAAGTTTTTTATTGGCGGAACTTTGGCTGTGATTTTATTCATTGTAGCGGTTAATGTGAATTTCCTTTGGTTGTTTGGGGGTATGCCGAGTCTTCAGGAATTAGAAAATCCTAAAAGCCAAAACGCGTCCTTGATTATTTCGGAGGACGGACAAGAAATCGGAAAATATTTTAGGGAAAATCGGAACCCTTTGGAATTCGAACAACTACCCCTAAATATCATTAATACCTTAGTTTCTACGGAAGATGCGCGCTTTACATCGCATTCGGGGATTGATATTCGCTCGATGATGCGGGTGGTATTTTCGTTTGGAACGGCGGGTGGGGGTAGTACGATATCCCAACAATTAGCCAAAAACCTATTTCATACCCGCTCCATCGAATTTGGGGAGGATGACCCGGTGTATATCGGGCTTTTAATGAAAATCGATGGCTTACGCACTGTGATTGCGAAGGTCAAAGAATGGATTTTAGCGATTAAACTTGAGCGACGCTATACGAAACAGGAAATCATGGCCATGTATTTGAACGAGGTCAGTTTCGGGAATAATGCTTATGGAATTCAGGTGGCTTGCCGGACCTATTTCCAAAAGGACATTCAAAACGTTTCATTGACCGAGGCAGCAACGCTGATTGGTTTGCTGCAAAATCCATCTTTATATGATCCTCGGGTGAGACCGGAGAAAACGTTAGAGCGTCGGAATACGGTATTGGGTCAATTGGCCAAATACGATTTTATTTTACCAGAAGAACTTGACAAATTGCGCGAAACGCCGCTGAATCTGCACTACAAAGTGGAGAATCAAAATACAGGAGCGGCGCCTTATTTCCGTGAAGCGATTCGGACGGAAGTTTTACGAATCTTAAAGGAGATTAATAAAGATCGTCCAGAGGATCAACAATTGAATTTATATACCAGCGGACTTCGGATTTATACAAGTGTAGATTCGCGTATGCAGAAATTCGCGGAGGAATCGGTACGAGAGCATATGCAGGCGGAACAAAAATTATTTTATGCGCATTGGCAAGGTCGGAATCCATGGGTGAATGAAGAAATGAAGGAAATCAAAGGCTTCTTACGGGATGCCATGAAACGAACGCAGCGGTATCGAGATTTGATGGAGGCCTATGAAAATGACGAATTTAAGGTATGGGAGGAACTGAATAAGCCTGTCCGCATGAGCGTTTTTACGTATGATGGGGATAAGGACACGACATTTAGTTCAATGGATTCATTGCGCTATTACAAGAAGATTTTGAATTGTGGATTTATGGCGATGGATCCGACGAACGGGCATGTCAAAGCTTGGATCGGGGGGATTAATTACAAATACTTTAAGTTTGATCATATTTCTCAAAGTAGACGTCAACCGGGATCAACGTTTAAACCATTTGTGTATGGAGCGGCGATTGAAAATGAGGTCATAACCCCATGTGATGAGTTGGTAGATGAACCTGTGACTTTTGGCGAAGAGGATGGCTTAACGGGCACGACCTGGACGCCACAGAATTCAGATGGAAAGTACAGTTATGAAAAATTAAAAATGCGGCGGGCGATGGGATTGTCGATTAATTCGATTTCAGCCAAATTAATGAAGCAATTAGGGCCTGATAAAATTGCCGATTTTGCACATAAATGCGGGATTACGAGCCCACTGAATGAGGTTCCATCGCTTTGTCTTGGGGCATCAGAAGTTTCATTAATGGATCAAGTAACGGCTTACAGCACCTTGGTGAACGGAGGGGAAAAAACGGATCCGATTTTGATATTAAAAATTACGGATAAGGTAGGCAATGTGTTGCGGGAATTTTCGCCGCCGGCGAAGGCGGTGATTAAGCCTGAAACTGCTTATTTAATGACGTATATGCTGCAAGGCGCGGTGCTCGAACCGGGTGGAACGGCGGAAGGATTAAAGCGGACGGGTATCGTGGCGGGGAATGAAATAGGGGCGAAAACGGGGACAACATCGAATTATTCGGATGGCTGGTTCATGGGTGTGACACAAAAATTAGTGGCCGGTGTGTGGGTAGGTGGTGATGACCGAAGCATTCACTTTCGGAGTTTAGCGCTAGGGCAAGGGGCTAAAATGGCGATGCCCGTCTATGCGAAATTTATGGAAAAGGTATATGGCGATGCGAGTTTATCGATAGAGGGTTATCGGAAAATGCCATTTACCAAACCCGACAATTTTACGTTTGATTTTACATGCAATGGGAAAGCGGGGGTAGATTCCTTAGCCACGAACCAACAACCTGTTATTCAATAAATGAGGTATTTGTATTTTAGTTTGATTCTTCTTTTGATTATCGTCAGTTGCCAATCACGGACGGAATCTGAAGGCGAAGCTTTGGCAAAAAAAAATTGTGCTTCCTGCCATAAATTTCCTGAGCCATCCTTGTTAGATAAGAAAACCTGGAAAGAAGGCGTATTACCCGAAATGGCCTACCGATTAGGGGTGGGAAATCGGTTTGAATTACTGACGAAAATCCCGGAGGAACAATATGAAAGTGCAACCAACCTAGGTATATATCCTGAAACTCCTGAAATAAGCCAACAAGATTGGGAAGCAATCGTAGCCTATTATGTTGAAAATGCACCAGAGAAACCCTTGGCGCAAGCAAAAAAAGCAAAAATTTCGGCTGAACCGATGCACTTTGCTTCTAAAGAAATTATGTATCCGGATGAACCCACTGGCGTGGTAACCTCAGTCACGTTTAATCCGAAGCAAAAAGAAATTTGGATTGGGAAAAGAAACCAAAAACTCGAAATTTTAGATGCCCAATTAAAAATTAAAAAAACGATACGCACAGAGAGGCCGATTGTTTATGCAAATTTCCAAGGCAAAAACTCCTATTTAGTAAGCATCGGAAAGATGTCACCCAATGATCAAAAATTAGGTTCCCTGCTTAGCATGAATCAAAAAAATGTATTGTCGGTGGCTGCGGATTCGCTTAAAAGACCAGTTGACATGCAGATTGCCGACATCGACCAAGATGGGATCGATGATTTTGTCATTTGTGAATATGGATTTGAGGCGGGAGAGTTAATCTGGGTTAATGGAAAATCCAAGCAGAAAAATATTTTAAAAATTCAAGCTGGAACGCGAAATGTCTCTATCAAAGATATAACCGGCGACGGATTACCAGATATTTTGGTTCTGACAGCCCAATCCCGAGAAGGTGTTTCGCTATTCATCAATAAGGGCCAAGGAAAGTTTATGGAAAAACCCATTTTACTATTTGATTCCGTTTATGGATGTAGTTTTATGGAAGTGTGCGATTTTAATAAAGATGGGAAAGATGACATTATAATCACGAATGGGGATAATGCAGACTATTCCAAAACACTTAAAAATTACCACGGCGTACATCTATTTATCAATGACGGCCGCAATAATTTTAAGGAAAAATACTTTTATCCAGTCTATGGCGCAACAAAAACGATAGCCCGGGATTTTGACCTAGATGGGGATTTGGATTTGGCTATGATCGCCTTTTATTCAGAACCCAGCATGACTCAAAATGAATCATTTTTATATTTTCAAAACCAAGGAAATTTAAATTTCAAGGTAAGTAACCTCAATATCCCATTCGGAGGCCGATGGATGGTCATGGATGCGGGTGATGCAGACCAAGATGGAGATCTAGACATCCTTTTGGGTAATTTCCAATTTGGGGCACCCAAAAAAGGCAAAGTAAAACCAGGCTTACAACTCAATTACATTGAAAATAAAATCCACTAAAAGGTTTTTATAACCTTAGCACCCGCTGGCAAAAAGGCCTGGCCTTTCGCACTTTGGCTCAAATAAGAGCTTCCATAGGTCCACTCAACGCGTTGCCTTTGCCCTTTAAATTCATACTCAAATCCTTGAATACGGCTAGGAAAGTTAGCCCGTGTCCATGCCGTAGCCGAACTGGCAAAAGCATACATTTTACCTCGATTTTGGCTGGCAATAAATGCTAAGCCCTTCTTGCCTAAATCTATGGAAATAAGAGATTTAGCATCCTGAGGAACAAACATACCCGAATGACCCAGGTAAGTGAATTGTCCCTTCCCATTTCCCACTAAAACACCTCCGTGGGAGGCATCATACCTTCCCATAAACACCTCGTTTGCATAATTATTTCCTACATATAGGATATCTAAATGACCATCTTGATTAATGTCCTTGACTTGAATCCCATTCATCGCAGAAATTTGGGCCATTAAGGGCAGTAAATGCGTTTTAAACTTGCCTTCCCCTAGATTTTCGATCCAAATGGAGGCATTTTCCTGCATGGAAATTTTAGTCGCTTTTTCTTTTTCTGGAACTGTGAAGAAATTTTCTTGGGTTACCTTACCAAAATCTTTGTAATAAATCCATCGTTGACGCGTCTGGTTCAACATTTTATGTACATCATCCTTACCAAACAACGAAGAGGATGCCATTTTCCCCTCAGCCGTTTGAAAATATACAAATGGAAATAAATCATAAACCCCATTTCCATCCAAATCCCCATGCCAAATGTCTACCGGCTGCTTCGCATTAGCTCTCAACAGCGTATTTTTACCCATATTTCCAGCAACATAATCCATGTCCCCATCATGGTCGAAATCCCCGCTCGCTAATGAAGTCCAAATACCTGTTATACCCTCTAATCCTGTCTCCTTCAAACGGGAAAAATGGCCTTGATTATTTTTCAGTATTTTTATCTCTGAAAATTCTCCTGCGAGGATTAAATCTTGCCAACCATCCTGGTCAACATCTGACCAAACTCCATCACAGAGTAGGCCTATATGGAGTAGGTCCTTGGCTAAAGAAGTTGTGGCATCCACAAACTTAATATGCCCCTTAACCGATTCATTCTTTAGCAAACGTGACGTCGTCGATTTTGGATATTGAAATGGCACATTGCGTCCGCCTACAAATAAATCTAAATCGCCGTCATGATCTATGTCGGATGCTCGAACAGCTGCATTACTTTCTGTAAATACAGGCAATGCCGCAGCATCTAAGGTGAAATTCCCTTTTCCATCATTCACATAAATGACATCTTGAAAACTAGCGGCCCCTACTTTATCCTCATTTCCCCCTCGGGCAATATAAAGATCCAAATCGCCATCTTGATCAAAATCAATCAACAAGGAACCTAAATCCTCCCCTAATTTCTTAGGGACAGAAATACTTTTTTCTAAGGTTTTTGTCTGAAACTTTCCTGTTTGATCTTGCAGGTAAAAAATACCTGAATAGAACTTGGCGCCGCCTTGGAAAAAATCTTCCAACCCATCCCCGTTCACATCACCTGCAGAAAGGCCAGGGCCCAATTGAGATAATTTAAAGGGCAATAAACTTTGGTAATTAAAGTCGATAAAGTCGTACTCCTGATGAACGTCGACTAAATTAAGTTCCTCAGAAATATCTTTTACTAAGGGTTTTTCAACCTGAAAAAGCGTTTGATAAGGCGCTTTTGCCGCATCCATGGAAACCGTTATGATCTTATCTATTCCAGGCTTTTGAATAACCTGCATGCTGTCATTTGGCCAAATAATATGGATTTCCTTTAATTTCCGTTTCGTTCCTAAGCCTATGTGTGCAACAGGTTCCACGGAGGATAGATAGCCCCGGTAAGGGGTATTTTCATAATAAAAGCGTTCCCCGTTGTCAAAAACCCCTTCAATTTTAGCCCCAAAACCTTGACGATTTTTTTGATTTCCTTTGAATTTAATTCGTAAATAATGTGATTTATCCACTTGTTCTTCGCGCGAGTTATTTCGATACACAAATGCTTTATCATTAATATTATTAACAATGTAATCAAGGTCCCCATCGTTGTCCAAGTCGCCATATGCTGCTCCATTGGAAAAGGAAGGAACGCTTAAGCCCCATTTTTCGGTTACATCTTCAAAAGTCAAATCCCCCCGATTTCGATAGGCGTAATTACTTATTTTAATCACAGGCACCTGGTCTAACATGAGCGCTGGTGAAGACAGTTGCAAGGTATTCGCTCGATAAAGCATAAAATCGCGATCTGTCACATCCCGTGGATATCCATTCGTTACGAACAAATCACGGTATCCATCATTGTCAAAGTCGGCAAGCGAAGGACACCAGCTCCATTCACTTTCAGAAATACCTGCCAATAGACTGATTTCGTGAAAAGGCTTGTTTGTCCCATCGGCATGTTTACCCGCATTCAATTGCAAGGTATTGCGCATGTATTGATACGTATAGCCAAATTGATCACTATTTAGATACGTTTGGTAATTATTAGGAGGAGCTAATTGCTTTTTTCGCTCAGTATTTTTGGGCAACATGTCCAAGGCAATAATATCCGCTAAGCCATCATTATTCACATCGCCTACCTCATTACCCATGGCTGTTAAACTCGTGTGTTTGAAATACTTTTTTGATTGATCGGTAAAGGTTCCATTATGATTATTGATATATAATAAATCATCCGATACATAATCGTTGGTCACATAAATGTCAGGCCAATTATCTTGATTGATATCACAAATAGCTAGGCCCAAGCCAAAACCCTCCATCGTAATTCCAGCCTCCTTGGACACATTCGTATACACGGGGTGTTTAAGGTCTTTAGACCAATCGCAACGATATAGTCGATCGGTATTGGGATACGAACCATCGCTCACCTTAGGCCTAAATAAAGCAGGATATTCGTCGATGACATCAATTAATACATACAAATCTAAATCCCCATCCCGGTCATAATCAAAAAATGCAGCATGTTCCGAATAGCCAGAATCATTTATGCCATATTCAGCGGCCAATTCCTTAAAAGTAGGCACGCCATTTTTCACTCCTTGGTTGACAAACAACAAGTTTTCGCGATCTTTTGCCGCGTTTTTCATAGTACTAGATACGTAGATGTCCAATAGGCCATCGGCATTGATATCGACAACAGATACTCCTGAGCACCATCGTCCTAACGTGTTTATCCCCGCTGATTTTGAAACATCTGTAAACTTGAAATCTCCTTGATTTAAATACAATTTACTCTCTACTTGACTACCTGAAAAGAACACATCCAATAGGCCATCCCCATTAAAATCTCCTAAGCCAACGCCACTTCCATTATAGAGGTATTCATAGGTTAAAATATTAAGCGTGTCATTATCTGTAATTTGATTATTGAAGTCTATACCCGAATTTTCACTCGGAATCAGTTCAAAAGTAGACTTCGTTTTACAAGAATAAAACAAGAAACAAAAAATAAGAATAAATGGAACTAGAATGGATTTCATGGCTTATTTTAATCACATAAAATTAATAAAAAAAAGGTGGGAATTGCTCCCCACCTTTTTTAAAAAATCACAAAATCAACGATTAATATCCAGGATTTTGCTTCAATACAGAAGACCCTTGAATATCAATTTGCGCTTGTGGTATTGGTAAAAACTCATCCTTACCAGTTGTGTATTTAGAACCACCAAACTTGGTTACTAACCACTTAGATTCGTATTTCAAGTAAGCATTCAATGTCTTGCTTGCAATACCCCAACGAACTAAATCGAAGAAGCGGTGACCCTCCGTTGCTAATTCTAATAAACGCTCCATACGAAGTGCATTCGTAGCCTCCGCCTTATTCGCAAATGCTTTATATGGCTCGATTACATAATTGGCTTCTGGCTTTCCACCTTTCGTTACGAAACCAGCTGGATTAGCTGCACGGTTACGAATTTGGTTGATATAACCTAAAGCAGCACCCAAATTACCTGTTTCAATTTCAGCTTCAGCAGCTAATAAAAGCACATCAGCGAAACGGATAATATTAAAGTTCAACGTAGCATATCCACGTGTCCAACCAGAACCATCTGTTAAAGTATTCTCTTGACGCTTGTAGTACACATATTTCTTAGGAGAATATGGACCTGCATATACTTGAGAACGAATCCAGTTAGCACCTGGATGCTCAATCCAGTCTAAGTATTGGATACCACGACGACCGATTGTATGGTCAATACGTGGATCTAATGGATCTGCATCCTCTGTAAATGGAGCAGTAGAGTTAACACCATAATCATTCTTTACTGCATTGGCAGGTAAGTTATAATCTGGCGTTCCATCCGCTTGCTCAGAAAGGATTGGTAAACCACCTACTGTACGGTAAGCATTCGCCATAGAGAAGGTTGGTTGGAAGAAACCGCAACAGTTACCTGGACCATCAGCACCGGTGTTGTATGGATAGTTCAAATCATCAAAACCATTGGCATTATTTGTATTACCCGTGTTCATCGACGATTGAATAGCAAAAACAGCTTCTTCATTATTGTCATTTTCTGCATTGAAAATTTCAGAAAATTTAGAAACTAAGCCGTATTTCTTACCATTGGTCGTTTTACCATTAGTAATTACAGTAGTCAAAATTGATTTTGCATCTGCCCATTTCGATTGGTAAACATAAACCTTACCTAACATAGCACCAGCAGCCCACTTGTTTGCACGACCTGCATCTGAATGAGTTTCAGTAAGGTTGTCATACGCATGTTTGAAATCAGCTTCGATTTTATCCCAAATAGCAGGTGTATTGGCTACTTTTTCAATTCCTTGACCGTATCCTACTTTTTCGTCTACGTATGGAACAGAATTCCATAAACGCTTTAATTCGAAATAATAGAATCCACGCAAGAAACGTGCCTCAGCAACGATACGTGTTTTATCAGCTGCAGAAAGATCCTTAGAACCATTCGCCAAATTTATAACAGCATTGCAACGTGCAATACCTTCATATTTAGCTCTCCAAGTATCATTCATATCGCCATTGGTTGCATCAATCTCATACCGCTGGATAGGGTTAATCGCCGTGTAATCACCTGGGTCAGTACCCTTGTTATTCTCACCACCACGAATGGAACCCCAAACCCAGTTGTTAGCCGCTCCCAAACGAGAGAAACCTTTAGCTGCTAATTGGGCATAAGCACCAATTAAGGCACCCTCAACACCAGCTTTCGAAGATAATTGTGCCTGAGCCAATGAGCCCGTAGGTGCAACTTCCAAAAACTGATCTCTACAAGCGAAGGTCAACATAAACGCTGACGCACTCACTAAAGCTATACGCTTTAAAATTTGATATTTTTTCATTTTCTTATTCTTTAAAATTGGCTTTCGCTAAATTAGAAATTCAAGTTGATAGAGGCGTTAAATCCACGTGTAACAGGATAGTTACCCACATCAATACCAAATCCAGTATCAGCCGCACCACCTACACCTGGATCTAATCCTTTGTATGCAGTGATGGTAAACAAGTTCGTTGCAGAAACTGTGAATTTAGCACGCTTAATTCCTAGCTTAGAAGAATACTTCTCTGGAATGTTATATCCCAAAGAGATATTTTGGAAACGGATGTAATCTCCACTTTCAACATACCAAGAGTTCTCAGCACCTGAAGTAGAAATATTAGAAGCTGATTCCCAAATAGGAGCCTCAGCCGCATTTCCTAAAGCAGGAGTCCATGATTGCTTCGCGCGCTCACCCTTTCCAGCTCCTTGGAATGTTCCAAAGAAATCAGTAAACCATTTTTGCTGATTCCAGATTTTGTTTCCAGCAGATGCATTCAAATAAGCATTGAATTCAAAATCCTTATATGTCAAACCTAAATTAATACCACCTGTGTAAGTTGGTACCGGTGAACCTAAATACGTACGGTCAGCTGGCGTAATTTTTCCGTCTCCATCCGTATCTTGATAACGGAAACGACCTACTCCTGCTCCTGATTGAACTGGAGCTGAAGCAACTTCAGCAGCAGAATTGAAATATCCTAACACCTTATAACCATAAAATGAAGATAGAGAACGACCTACTTCCATCCGTACTGGAACAATTCCACGGAATGAACCTCCTGTTAAATTGGTAATACCTGGAGCAAAGGCCACAATCTCATTTTGTAAGAAAGAGTTATTAATTGTTAACTCATATTTCAAATCAGATGTGATATTTCCGCGATTAATTACTTGAAAATCAATACCTTGGTTACGCATTTTAGCTACGTTAACCGCTGGAGCAGATGCCGCGTTACCCACAACCGCAGGAAGAGGTACGTTGAATAACAAATCACGGGTATCTTTTCTCCAAAGATCAAATACGATTTCCCACTTACCATTCAATAAAGTCGCATCAAAACCAATGTTCAACGTTTCTGAAGTCTCCCATTTCGCCGCGTCGTTACCAATACGTGAACGGAAATATCCTTCATTAGCTCCTGAACTTTGTCCTGAAATTGGATAGAATGAGTTTCCACGGTTAGCCGCGTATAATGAGAACTGATTCGCTGGGTCTACGTTGTTCGAGTTACCCATTTCACCCCAACCTCCACGAATTTTCAAATCCGTAATAGATGGAAGATCAGCCATAAACGGCTCAGATGTTACACGCCATGCCGCAGAGAACGCAGGGAAGATACCATAACGACTCTGAGAACCAAAACGAGATGAACCATCACGACGTACAACTCCTGTTAAGTAGTATTTCTCATTAAAGTTGTAATCTAACTTAGAGAACAACGAGTAAAAATTAACCCCGCTAAATAAATTTGAGTTTACAACAGGTGATTGTACTGCATTTAAAGTTACAAAATCCAAGTCCATTGAGAATGGATTAATACCTGAACCACTAATGCTACGACCAGCTCCTGTGTTTAAAGCTTCCTGACCAACTAAAACTTTAACACCATGCTTTTTCAACTGATATTTGTAAGCAACAGTGTTGGACAAAACCCAACTCATTACATAGTTAGAACCCTCAGAGAATGAATCAGAAGCCTCAGGCTCTGAATCTCCTAAGTAGCGGTAATTATAATTCTTAAATGCTGAACTATTGAATTGACCTCCTAAACTAGTTCTGATAATCAAATCTTTGATTGGCTCGTATTCTGCATATAAATTACCAACCGCATTCGCGTTAAAGTTGTTGTCATTTAAGTTGTTACGTAAAATCTGACGAACCGGGTTACGAGGGTTGTTAAAACCAGCCGCTTTCGTAGAAGCATAGGATCCAAAATCATCATAAACAGGAATGATCGTCGGCATACGATATGCAGATAAAATCACAGACTCATCAGCTGCGATACCTAAACCACCATTACCTCCTGCTTGACCACGTACAGAACGATATGTAAACTGTAAGTTCTCACCCACACGTACCTTCTTACCTAAGTTAAATTCAGAGTTAAAACGAGCAGAATAACGTTTGAAATCATTTTCTAACAAAATACCTTGTTGCTCTTGTCCTGAAAGACCTAAATAAAAACGTCCATTTTCAGT
>CANHCG010000018.1 GCA_947459055.1 Cytophagaceae bacterium
CGTCGGGGCCACCATTGTACTAAAAAGTCATAAAATCCAGTCAGATAAATCAAAATAATAATCTTCATTTACTTGAAATCTTTCCCACTTCAATTTGAATTTCTCAAATTGAAATCCATCACAAGGTAAACCCAACAAAAGTTCATCCCCATTATATAACAAAAACCGAAATACAGCCTTTCTATTTGCTGCTACATAGGTTAAATTTTGAACAGCTATATTTTTCACCAACACAATTTCAAATCGTGTTGAATTAAAAATATGATCGACTCTTTTTATCCTTAACGCTTTCATTTTCACAAACTTAAAGATTTACAAAAAAATGAAAGTTGGGAAATAACAACTTTTTGAAAATATAAAAATTTATGATTTGGCATAGATGATTGGATCTCATACCCTCAATTCTCGCCAGCCCATCCATCTTCTGATACAACATGAAATTTTATTTTAAATGAAATAAATTGTATTTTTACAAGTTAGCAATCCACAAAAACATCTACGAATGAAGTTATCCGAAAAAATATCGGAAAGTGTATTTTTCAAAACAAAACCCAATCCCGTTTTATTGGATTGGCTCTTTAAATTAGTCTTTGCCCAAAAAGTAAAAAAAGGCGAATTTATCCTACATGAAGGGGAAGTTTGTGACCGACTTTATTACATCGAATCTGGTCTAATTCGTATTTTTAGAACGCAAGAATCCAAAGAAATTTCCACTTGGTTTGCCAAAGAAGGAGATTTCATCAGCACAGTTAATAGTTTTCATTTGGGCGTTCCTTCCTTAGAAAGCTTTGAGGCACTAGAAGATTGTGTAATTTATTCGATAACGAAAAAGCAATATCATTTTTTAGTTGAACAAAGTTCTAGCTTTGCCCTTTTTGCAATGAACGAATTGTTCAACAATTTATGTGAGTATCAAAACCAATGTGAATTCTTACGAACACTTTCCGCCCCTGAACGCGTGAAACTGATTGAAAAAAAATACCCATATTTCTTAACTCGGGTGAAAAACAAGGACTTGTCGACCTTTTTAAACATTGAACCAACCTACCTTTCCAAGCTTTTAAATGCCAAAGAATAAAAAAATCCTCAAATAAAATCTGAGGATTTTAGGTACTCCGTGTTCTAAATTTATATTTTACAAGGTCTAAAATCAATTGGGTCAATAGCAAAAATAAATAACACTGAACTAACAAAAATTGGAAAATCACAAGTTTTTGAAAAAAAATGAATTTTAGGAACAATTCTACTCCCTTCAGGGTTCTCCTTACCTAAGGCCAAGTATTTTTTCAGGCAACCCAAAGGAATGATTCCAATTACCCAATATCAAATTTTTAAATCAACAAACGAATTACCCGAAACCTGGTATGCTTTGGCAAAAAGCAACCTTTTCCTGAGCCTACCCTATTTACAATTTTTAGAAAAAGCCTCTCCTTCAAATTTTACTAATTATTTCATCGGCCTTTATTCCCAAAATCAATTGGTCGGAATCTGCCTCGCCCAAGGCATCGACTTACGCAAAATAAACCACTTCGGCCAACGAGATTCTTTCCTCAAAAAATTCATTCGAGGATTTTTATTCAAAAACTTTTCAGGCAAACTTTTGATCGTAGGCAATAACCTGATGACCGGCGCACCTTGTCATCAATTACAAGCAGACATTGACCCTGCCTCCGCCATGAATTGCCTAAAAAGACTGATTCAAGAGCAATTTAAATCCCAGATTCACCTAAGTATTTTCAAAGATTTTAGCCAACAAGAAACCGGTTTTTTCAAACCAACGGAACAAAATCCCTATTTAACCTTCACCGCACAACCCAATATGCGCATGCAAATCCAAAGTCAATGGACCAGTTTTGCCGATTATCAAGGGGATTTAACCAAAAAATACCGCGACCAATGCAAACGGGCAAGAAAAAAAGAAGAAGCGATTACCAAGCGAATACTTGAACTCTCTGACCTCCAAGCAACCGAAGATCGCATGCATGAATTATACCTGCATGTGGCTCAACATGCACCATTCAATACCTTCTTCCTTCCAAAAAATCATTTTATTGAATTAAAAAATCAATTAGGTGATCAATTTCGAATTTGCGGCTATTTCTTGGGCAACGAATTAGTTGGCTTTAACACCATTATCCTACAAGATGACACGTTGGAAACCTATTTCCTGGGCTATGACGAACAAATCCAGCGGGAACATATGTTGTATCTGAATATGTTATACGACATGATTGAATTTGGAATTCAACAACGTGCCACATGCATCAATTTCGGAAGAACCGCCATGGAAATTAAAAGTTCAGTAGGTGCCAAACCCGAACTCCTATTGAGTTTTATGCAACATAGCCAAACCTTGATAAATCAAAACCTAGGATTTTTCTATCAATTCCTAGAACCAAAGGTGAATTGGACCGAACGCCATCCATTTAAAGCCTAAGCATGTGATTTTTCAGATGATTTTCCTTAATTTAGAGGCAAACCTATCTAAACCTCTATGGAATTATCTGAATCAAAACGCCTCTATTCATTAGATGCCCTCCGTGGCTTCGACATGTTTTGGATCATGGGTGCCGAAGAAATCTTCCACGCCTTGTATAAAGCCTCCGGATCCCCTTTTTGGGGATTTTTTGCCCATCAATTAGATCATCCTGAATGGAACGGTTTCACATTCAATGACCTCATTTTCCCACTTTTCCTTTTTATGGCCGGTTGCGCCACCCCCTACTCACTGGGCAAAGACCTCGAAAAAGGAAAATCGAAATCGCAATTACTAACCCGCGTCATCAAACGTGGCCTAGTTTTAGTGCTTTTAGGTATCATTTATAACAATGGCCTCGAAATCATGCCCCTCGAAGAAATTCGATTTGGCAGTGTTCTAGGACGGATTGGATTGGGATATATGTTTGCCAACATCATCTTTCTCTACACCGAAAAACAAATCATCCAATTCACTTGGTTCGCAGGTATCTTGATCGGCTATTATTTACTCCTAAAATTCAATGCCGCACCAGGATTCGCCATAGGAGATTTAAGCCAAGAAGGAAATTTCGCATCCTACATGGACCGCATCCTAATGCCAGGCCGCTTGTATCGCGGAAATCATGATCCAGAAGGCTTATTCTCGACTATTCCCGCAATCTCAACAGGCTTACTTGGTATCCTAACCGGAAATTATTTAAAACATGGAACAGCCACAGGCCTTGAAAAAACAAAAAAAATGGCCCTTATCGGAGTGATTTTCATCGCGATCGCTTTAGTATGGAATCTAGATTTTCCGATCAATAAAAACTTATGGTCGAGTTCTTTCGTTATGCTCGTCGGCGGCATCAGCCTTTGTCTACTTTCCCTATTTTATTACATCATCGATGTCCTAGGTCATCAAAAATGGGCTTTTTTCTTCAGGGTCATCGGAATGAATTCCATCCTGATTTATTTATCTGGGATATTGATCGATTGGGAACATGTCACCGTTGGAATGTTCCACTGGTTAGGCCAATTAATCGGCGATCCCTACAATGCCGTTGCCCTAGCCATTTGTTACACTGGTTTAAAATGGGTTTTCTTGTATTTTATGTACCAAAAGAAAACCTTCCTACGCGTGTAAGCATGTCCCTAATTTATTGCCAATAAACCAGAATGATTTAAACAAAAAAAACATACATCTTAATTGATTCAATTTTAAAATAGTCGCTTAAAGCAAAAGGTCGAGATGCACATCTCGACCTTTTTTTATTCCCTAAAAAAAATACATTGTCAAAACCGCCCCATAAACCTTATTTTTTCAAGTTGACCAAATAACCAAATAGGGCCGCTGTGAAAAACATAATCAAGCTATAAATAACTGCCGGCGTGGCCATGGTACTATTTCCAATCACAGTTAAGGCAATGAAAATAGCCAAGGTCCCGTTATGTATCCCAATTTCCATCCCGATCGCAATGGCTTGTGCCTTGCCTAATTGAAACAACCGCGGGACAAAATACCCGATACCCATACTTAATAGATTCAATAAAAGGGTGGGAATTCCAACTAGTTGGAAATCTTGTACAATATGTGATTTCTCCTTCAGAATTGTTAACACAATCACCAATACCAAAAAAGATGCTGAAGCAATTTTTACCGGTTTACTTAATTTTTCAGCCAATGCGCTTGCTTTGCTGCGAATCAACATCCCTATGGACACAGGCCCCAATACCACTACACACACCTCAAGGATTTTTTTGAATTGCAAAGGAACCACTTGATCCGTTTGCATAAAACTAGCCATGGCAAAATTCACAATAAAGGTGATCGAAAACACGGAAATCAAACTATTAATTGCTGTTAAAGTGACATTTAGAGCCACATCACCTTTGGCGATGTGGGAATACAAATTGGCCGTCGGCCCACCCGGTGAGGCGGATAAGAGCATGAGCCCAACCGCCAATTCAGGCGATAGTCCAAAACCCGACGCAATAAAATAACAAATAACAGGCAAGAGAAGCATTTGGCATAAAAGCCCAATCAACACCGCTTTAGGAAAAACAAGAACTCGCTTAAAATCCTCCACTCGTAATGAAAGCCCTAGTCCCATCATAATGACGGCTAAGGCCAAGGGTAATAATACCACAGATAAAAAATTTGCTTGCATAGGTAGAATAGGTTTATATTGCTACAAATTAGCAATAAACCTATTTAAAGCAAAATATGAAATCAATTCCACAGCCCTTTTTAAAAGGCAGCCTGCTTACATTGCTGTACCTACTCTTATTTGTTTTTTACCATGGAACAATTTCCGGACAGGAAATGGCCATCACCTTGCCTTTTGTCGGCATCATTTATTTTCTCTTGTTTAACATTGGAAATCCTGATGTACAGGACTATATCGAACAAAAAGATTTATTAAACTCGCATAAATCCCTCTTTTTTCCCAGCCTGGTTTGGATAATTTTAGTGGCTTATGTGAGTTTACATAGCGAAAGCCCATTTGAAGGATCTGGAAGTCTGCTACCTTTTTTGTTCGTTTTTCCTGTATTGTATTATCAAGCATACCCTAGAACCGACGTCGGCCGAATCGACTATCTTATCCTACTCCTTTTTGTTCTACCCTTAACTCTCGTAAAATTTCATGGAGATACGACGCTGCCGGTGAAAGGCAATGGATTCGGTTCACTTTATAAAATCTCTTGGGTTTTATTGATGGCTTATACCTATGGTTCGATTCGAAAAATCAAAGACATCGGCTTTTATCCGGTTTTCAAAATGTCTTTTTTAGGCATCGCGCTGATTTCCTGGGCAAGCTTTGTTGGCTTTGTCTGCCTAATTGCTTGGTCACTTGGCTTTGTGAATCCCCATCCCTTTGAAGGTCTAATTCAGGAGGGTTTTTCCAAATCGGTTTTGGAAATCATGCGCATTTGGATCGGAACGGCGGTATTTGAAGAATTGTTTTTTCGGGGGCTTTTACAGAATATGTTGGCCAAACAAATCAACAAATCCGGCGCTTGGAAATCCTATTGGACCTATGGCATCGTCATCATGCTTATTTTATCTGCCTTAGCTAGCTATGCCTTGGCCATCGAATACATCTGGTTTCCAATCATCGTCACGCTTGGCTTATTTATCCCTGCTTATTTTTTAGAACAAAAACAATGGCAAGCAGTGGGAACCTACACCGCCTTGGCCATTATTAGTATGGCTTTTGGCTTGGTCCATTACCATAAGGGATCCATTTTGTTTGTTGGGCTTGCGGCTGTGGCGGGTTGGGCCTATGGATATACGTACCTAAAAACAAAGAATGTATTTTACGCGGCCTTGGTACATGCCTTGGTTAATTTCTCCGAGTTTCTATTCCAACTCCACGATATCAAATAAAAAAAGAGGCATCTCACGATGCCTCTTTACAAACTTATCACCAAGCCGTTACAAATGGTAACAGGCTAGTTATTTTACAATACTTTATCGGTATCCGTCGTAAATACACGAGTACTTACCGTAAATGAACCTCCATTGGGGTCTTTGTATTTTAAGTCGATGTAAAAGGCTTGAAATCCTTTTTTCACAAAAGGGACGGTATATTTCACGGTATTGCCTTCGGGTTTTACGCGACGGGTCAACCACAAATTATTCCGAAAATCCCGATCCGCTGATGTCGTTCCCCATATCGCCGCATCCTGTAATCCATCCGAAGCCGCGTTTACGGTGATTTCAAACCCTTCTTTTCCTTTGACCACATTCCAAGTACTTACCGGATATTCTTTGTTCTGTAAAGTCAAGCCGAAAAACGCGCTCAATGCCTCCAAGGCCTGTTTTCCACCCCCTAAATCATGGCCCGCATTAGGTACATAATGAATAAGGTTTTTGCCTGGAATCTTATCATAATAATGTTTGATAGCATCAGCCGTCCAGTATTCATCATTCGTCCCAATGAAAATGATCTTAGGTACCGTCATTTTATCGCGGTATGAATAAGGATCTACCATGGTGGTGATCGCCTGGCCATCTGGTGTTCCGGAACCTTGAGGAATCCCTAATTTGACATAATCCTCAATTTGAATGCTATATTCCCCATAAGTGTCCAATTGATAACTCAGGGTTTTAGGCATGTTCAACATATCAATCACCATCGGTCCAATTGCCTTTACACGCTTATCATCAATGGCATTTGATAACCAAGTGGTCCAACCGCGTTTCGAGGCACCCGAAATCACAAAATTCGTTACCGATTTATGAATTTTTTTGCTAGAAAACTCCTGTACCGCATCCATACCTCGAACAGCTGATTTTACCATTGGAAATAACAAAGGCCATGAATAATCTTTGTCCTGCTTAAACTGATGTAAGGTATATGAGATTAATTCATCTTCCGTTTTTCCATCGTATAAGGGCTGATTCGGCACCTGTTTGATCAAAGCGACAATGGCTTTATTCTTCGAAGCGATGGCGGCTAAAATAGGCCACATTTTATCTTCCTTGCTCCAGTTAGGCTGTTCATCCTTATTGCTTCCGCCTGTAATGAATAACATAGCTCCGTCATATTGGATGGTGGCTGGAACGACGATGGTCAATTGATGTCGCCAGGTAATCCCACGCCATTTTTGCGAGGTTAACACCAACTGATAGGCCTTCGAACTTCCCAAACTTGTAGAATCCTTCAATTCCCAGGAATAGGTCGGGTCACCATTCGAAATGTAACTTTTTAGGGCCTTTTCAGGAGTGATTTTCGTTTGAGAAAATCCAAGTATAGGAATCAATACAAATAAGATTCCTTTAAAAAATTGCTTCATTTTCATTTTATTATAAGTTAAAATATACTACCAAGGCTTGCCTGTTCCTTGCAATACCCAAGGTTTAGACCAAGCACTATTTTTGCCATCCGCTTCAGTGAAGGTAGTTGTTTCCAACTTCGACATCGCTGCTTCGGTGTTCGCTTTATTTAAATTACGTTCGTCCAACATATAGTAGAAACGTACTGGCAAAACCTTGCGAATCGCAGCAGGGCCCACCGTCAATTCTGGAAATCCCGTTCTGCGGTAATCAAACCAAGCCTCCTGTGCGGCAGTCCATGAAGAAATCCACTTTTGCTCAATCACTTGCTTCAGTGTTCCATCATACTTCACCCCAGCATTGGCTACATAAGCCGCATAAGCCGCTGTAGTGCCCCAGGTATCAAATGAAGCTTTAATGCCAGCTTCATAATGTGTTTTTGCATCACCCGCTACTGACCAACCTTTTAACGCCGCTTCAGCTAAAATAAAACGAACTTCTGCTGCGGACATTAAACGCGATTTTAACAAAGGCCCTTTGGCTTGTTTATAAATATCGTTTAACCACGAAACGTGTGGATTATTCGCCGCTTGCTCCGCCGTCGGACTTAAATTATAGGAAGCACCACCAATGATACCCGTAGGCAAACCTACATAATCTTGGCTTGTATTGACATCCCTACCTACCACCTTATCAGGTGCTAAATACCGCTTTCCATTTTCAATTTTATCTGTTCCTTTTGGCAAAGCCGCATCCACAACTAAAGGAATTTGTACCTTATTCGCCCAAATAGCGATGCGAGGATCTTTTAACTCTTGTAATTTATTCACAAAAGTTGCCGCCATTTTCAAACGTCGGTAATTCGACGCGCTCGCATCATAAACGGCATTGGCAGGCCAGGAATCATCGTTGCTGTTACCCGCAAAAGGCATCGCTGCATCATCGGCAATAGCTGTAATCACTGGGTATAGCACCGCATTGGCCATGATTTTTTCAATACCCGCTTTGGCCACATCTGCCTTTTTAGAGGAAATACGCATGTAATAACGAAGCATCAATGAATTCGCTAACTTTCTCCATTTGGTTGGGTTCCCTTGGTAATAAACATCAGCCGCTCCCGGAGAACTAGTATATTCTGCCGCACTTTTAGACAAAAGTGTATTGGCTTTTTCTAAATCGGCCAAAATCCCTGTATAAATTGCTTCCTGCGTATCATAGGCTGGAAATGTGTTAGCATTACCTCCTTCGGCTCCTTTCAAAGCGGCCGAATAGGGCGCATCTCCCCATAAATCAGCAATCAAGCCAAACATCATCGATTTCATCACTAGAGAGATCCCTTGATGCATTTCCCACTTTAAAGTAACGGCACGTTCATACACGTATTGATTATTACGTAAGATGTCGTAGTAGGGGGCCCAACTTTGGCTTCCACCCCATTCATAGGTATTGTGTGATCCCGACCAACCATCTTTTTGGGTATGCTGCATCACCCCAGCCATATCTTGGTAGCCTAAATTAACAAATGACTTTCCGGATTCGGTTAAAACCGTCGAAAGGACCAAATTTGGATTAGCCGTTTCCGGGTTAATCCCATTCGGGTTTTGATTTAATACGGTCAAATCTTTACAAGAAGATAAGGTCAACGCCATCAAAAACACGAAACTGAATGTTATATATGAAAGATTTTTCATGATCATTTTCTGTTTAAATTTTCTTAAAATGTGAGGCCTAATTTGAAACCAACTGGAATAACCCAAGGCGTTACATTATAGCGCTCAATTCCTTGTTTAAATTGAGAACCGCCCCCTTGCACACCCGCTTCTTGTTGGAATGCCATTTCAGGATCTATGTTAATTTTAGCCTTTGTCCATAGAATAATGTTCCGGCTATACACCGAGAAATTAGCGCTTTGCACACCAATTTTATTCATCCATACCTGAGGCAAATCAATCCCAATCGAAACCTCACGCAATTTCACATAATCTGCATCATATAAAAAGGCACGTGTAAATGACCAAGCAGTACTCCCTGCAAATGGCAAGGTAGTGGTTCCTGTACCACCTAAGTTTTCAATATAACCCGTTGGATTTCCTGATGTATCATAACCCTTGGCGATAACCCCCGGAATGAAAACCCCACCGTGTGGGAAAGTATAAGGACCATATTTAAACCCATAAGGTCCATATTCTGGTGTTGGACCTCCTACTAAAGGGAAATAATTGCCATGAATCTTAATCAATTCATCCTGATTGGCAACTAAATAACTCTTTAAGGCATCACCCGTCAAACCTTTTGGATTAATTAACTTGTCTAAGAATAATTGAGAACGTCCATTTTCTTCTCCATACCGGTAGGTCTGAGAAACAAATTGACCCCCACTTCGCCAATCAAAGGACATATTTAAACTCAAGCCTTTGTAAGACAAGGAAGTTTGCATCCCCATGATAAAGTCTGGATTGAAATTACCAATTTTGTTCCGCGTATTAATCGCATCAATCGATTGCCACTTCCCTGTTTTATCTAAAAGTGGATAGCCAAAATAAGGCGAGGAAGGATCTTTTACTGTTACAATTTGGGCATCATAAATATCTCCAATCTCCTCACCTACATAGGTCCAGGCACCCCCTTTGGCATCTTGCCATAAGGTATAATACGGAAGATCATCCGACAATTCCATGATGGAAGTCCGATTACGTGTCCAGTTCAGGTTTACATCCCAGTTCCAATTGGCCGATTTTACCGGCGTAATTCCCATCGTAAGTTCAACTCCTTTACTAACCAGCAAACCCGCATTGACATTTTTCAATGAATAACCCGTCGAAGGGGGCAATTTCGTACTTAAGATCTGATTGCGGTTCTCCACTTGGTAATAGGTACCTGAAAAACGTAAACGGTTTTGATACAAACTCAAATCTCCCCCAATCTCATAAGAAGTAACAATTTCTGGTTTTAAATCAGGAATCAACAAGGTTCCTGGAGTACCTAAACGAGGTATACCATCCCAAGTTCCTACATTGCCTAAGGTTCCCAATAATTGATACGGATTCGCATCATTACCTACTTGGGCTATTCCGCCTCTCAACTTAAACATATTAACCTGATTTGGCATCGTAAACATTTCGTTTAACAACACACTTAAGGACGCAGATGGATAAAAATACGAACGATTCGCTGCTGGCAAGGTACTAGACCAGTCATTACGTGCGGTTACATCTAAATAAATCATGTCTTTGTAGCCGATGTTCGCAAGGCCATAACCGCTGTAAATAGCGCGTTGGAACCAAGAACTATAATAATCTAAATTTGCTGGCGCAATATTTTGCACATTAAACGCACCCGGAACAATTAAACCCGTTCCACCTTTGCTTGCATTGGTTAGATTAGATCCTCGTTGATAACGCGCATTTCCCCCCACCGATAAAGAAAAACTGAAATCCTTCAAGTCTTTTTTATAGGTCGCTAAGAAATCTGCATTGCTTTCAAAATTGCCCAAATTGATATTACCATACGCACCCCTTGGCTCATTGGTATAGCTATTGGCCACCTTCATTTCACGCTGCTCATTGAATAAATCCAATGAATAACGACCCATCAAGCTGATTTCAGGCGTGATTTGATAATCCAATTTAATATTTCCAAAAACCCGATCCCGAACAAATCCGTTATTCACCTCATAAGCTAAGAAATAGGGATTATTATAAACGCCATTGAAAGGCGTTCTTTGTTGCAAGCCTGCTTGACCTGGCATCCAATAATTCTTTAAATCAAGGATATTTATGTGTGGAGAAACATTATAGGCCCATTCCAATGGATTGGCACCACGGTTACTGGCCGGCCGATTATTCGATGAGGACCGACTAATATCTAAATTATTACTTAAGGTCAATTTCTTATTCACCTTTAAGGAAGTATTCAAATTCAACGTATTTCGAAATAAATCAGAATTTGGAATGATTCCGCGGTTTTGCATATTCGAATACGATAATCGATAGGAATAGGTATCTGAACTATTGGCAATTGAAATCCCATTCGTCGTTGTTATTCCTGTCTGGACAAATTTAGCTACATTGTCCTTGTAAGAAACCAAGGGCATGGCGACCTTCTTACCATTCGCATCTAAAGGGCTATTCCATTGAACCTCCGAATAGCCTTTATCTAATTCAGCACCATAGGTCGCGCCGATTTCCTCTTGAATTAATTTTCCAAAGGCATTAGACAATGGATTATTGGTGATTGAGACCGGAATGGCCGAAAATTGACCAGGACCAAATTTGGTTTGCCATTTCAAATACCTGTAAGGATTATCAAAAACCGTGTTAGACGTAACACTTACCGTCATTTTCTTTGATTTCGAACCTGATTTCGTTGTGATCAAAACCACCCCGTTTCCCGCACGCGAGCCATATAAGGCCGCGGCACTCGGCCCTTTAAGGACAGATACATTTTCGATATCGTCAGGATTTAATCCAGAAATTGAGTTTCCGAAATCAGCGCGGTTATCATTACCTACCTGGCTGATGTTATTCAATGTATTCGCAATCGGCACGCCATCAATCACAAATAATGGTTGATTGTCCGAACTTAAAGACTTCGCGCCCCGAATCACCACACTTACTGAAGAACCGGTACCGCCGGTAGAACTAATCGTTACCCCGGCCATCTTTCCGGATAAGGCGTTCAGCACATTTTCTTGTGCCACTCGGTTCATTTCTTTGCCATCTACTTTGGCAACCGAATACCCCAGTGATTTTTCTTCTCGCTTAATTCCCAAGGCGGTCACCACCACCTCATTAAGCATCGAAGTGCTTGGACTTAAGGCAATGTCAATTACCTTTCGATTTCCCACCTTAATTTCTTGAGGATCAAATCCGATAGAAGAAATTTGAAGCGTTGCATTTGGTCCATTGACCTCAATAGAATAAGCTCCATTTTCATTGGTACTTATTCCTTTGGTTGTCCCTTTAATGGAGACACTAGCACCGGGAATTCCGGTATCATCTTGCTTGGAAGTGACTTTTCCCGAGATTGTGAATGATTGCGCAAGTAAAGAACCTGAACAACAAACGAACATCAAAAGAGCAAAAAGACACCCTCTCAAACCTTGTTGAGTAAAGTAAACTTTCATGTTTGTAGGTTTAAATAGATATATAATGTTACAATGATGAATGAAATTATTAGATTTTACAAAATTTCTACAAAAATTATCAATTAAATATTTAGATTTGAACCTCTAAACTTATCACATGATTAACGATTCGATTTACATAAAATCCCAACAAACCGTTTTTGACGTAGTCATCGTCGGCTCA
>CANHCG010000019.1 GCA_947459055.1 Cytophagaceae bacterium
CCAAACCCCCGCATGCATTTTGCTCGATTTTTCGAAAATATTACGGGTCAACATGACCATTAAGCCAATCGACAACTCCACCACACTTCGCGTATTCGAATACGGCGCATTAAATACTGCAATCCCGCGATTCTCACACTCAGCCAAATCTACTTGGTTCGTCCCGATGCAAAAAGCACCCACACACATCAGTCGGGAAGCATTCGGATGGGCTAATACCTTTTTAGTCAAATTCGTTTTGGAACGCAAGCCCAAAATAGACACGTCTTTAATTTTTTCGATTAATTCATCCTCATCCAACGCCCCTTTCAATAACTCCACTTGGAATCCCTCCTTCGTAAAAGCGCTCACCGCGGCAGGATGTACATTTTCGAGCAGTAAAACCTTAATCCGAGATTTCGGATAAGATTGTGCCCGACTTAAGCCATTCAAAAACAAAAATTCATCCAAGGAAGGCACGACAAAATCCGCTTTATCAGTCACCGCCTTGCGCGACACATTCTCCGTAAAGGCAAAAAACTTATTCGCCAAACCCGCCTCTCTCAATTCATAATCCGTATAGCCATCTCCTATCACAAAAACTTCCCCATCCAAGGCCAATGATTGCAATAATTTTACTTTACCACGATCTTGGGACAACAGATTATTCGCGTCATAGCCAGTAATTTCGCCGGCTTCATCATACGTAAATGTATTTGCATAGACATGATCGGCGGCGATGCCCAATTCTTCGACAACGGGCACAATAAAATCTTTGAATCCGCTAGAAACAATTAAGATTTGATCGGCAAACTCCGTTAAAAAAGGTTTATTTCGTTTAAATGACTCGGAAATTTTGCCTTTGAGAAATTGGATTAATTGATCCACATGTGAACGGTTCGCGGGCAATAAAGCCACCCGATCACGTAAAGAATCGGCGAAGGAATATTCACCCACCATGCCTTTGTCGGTGATATCACGGATTTTTCCTACGATTTCTGCTTGTTTCGAACTGCCTTGAAGAGCAATGCGAGCTAATTCATCCAGTCCTTCTACTTTGGTAAAGGTGCTGTCAAAATCGATGACAATGGTTAATTGATCTGTTGTATTAGGCATTATATTCATATTTCATCAAATTCTAAACCAATCGATTGCTCGTTCCTCGGACCAAGTTTGACCTTGGTAATTCTTTGGAAAAAAGCCACAATGTCCGCCTGTTTTCGGGATTTCAACATGGACATGTTTCCATGCAGAGGCCTGTTGGACAGGAAGGCATTCTGCCGATAAAAATGGGTCGTTTTTAGCATTAATGATCAGCGTTTCCACGCGAATCTTATCCAAAAAATACAGCGAACTATTTTGTTCATAATAGTCCTCCGCATCCCTAAACCCATGCAATGGCCCCGTAATCACATCATCAAAATCCTTTAAACTCCGAATGGAAGCAAGCATGTCCGTCGTGATTTCGTTCGGAAAACGAAGCGACTTCTCCTTTACTTTTTGAATCAGCGTTTGTAAAAATCGATGTGTGTAGAGGCGGTTTTCCCAGCGGGCTAATTGCTTGCTACTGCTAGAAAGGTGTAAAGGTACGGAAAATGCCACAGCTTTTCGAATGAAATGAGGAGGATTTTCACCTTGTTCACCAAGCCATTTCAGGGTCATGTTGCCCCCCAAACTAAATCCAGCTAAATAAATATCCTGGGCTCCTCGCGCCGCCAAGGTATGAATAATGAAATCCAAATCGTCGGTCGCCCCACTGTGATAAAAGCGCAGATTTCGATTCATTTCACCAGAACAACTGCGATAATTCCAAGCCAACGCATTAAATCCTTGACCCAGCATCGCATTCACCAAACCCAACACATAATGCCGATCACTACTCCCCTCCAAACCATGGGAAACAATCAACCAAGGCTTTTCGGAAGAATCAACTATTTGCAAAAACCAATCGACATCTAAAAAATCGCCATCGGGTAATTCTAGCCGTTCTCTAATGGGCGTCAAAACAGGTTCTACCTTTCTGAAAAGTGAGGGGTAGATACTTTGAAAATGGCCGTCGGGCAACCACAAAGGAGACGCATGCGTATTTTTCGACTGAACAACAGGCACGGAGAATTAGATAAAAAAGTCTGGAATTAATTGATTTTCAGCTGTGTTTGGATTTACCCGATACGAGGCAAAATCTGTGATTCCTTCTTCCATTAACACTTCCTCATCGATGTAAAAATTTCCTGAAACGCTTTTGGCATCTCGTTGCAAAATAGCTGCTGCCGCATCTGCCATGATGCTGGGTTTGCGGGCTAATTGCAACATTTCTGCATTTCCGATGGCAAATTCAATCGCCGCCGTTGCAATAATCGTTTTAGGCCAAAGTGCATTAAACGCCACTTTCCCTTTGAACTCCGCTGCCATCCCTAAAGTACAAAGCGACATCCCAAATTTTGCCATCGAATAAGCTACATGATTTTCAAACCAACGCGCTTCCACGTTTAAAGGTGGCGATAAAGTCAAGACATGTGGATTTTCGGATTTCAGCAAATGAGGCAAACATGCCTGCGCACACAAGAACGTACCTCGGGCATTGACTTGGTGCATGAGGTCATATTTTTTCATGTCGGTGCGTAGCGTTCCGGTTAACTGAATTGCCGACGCATTATTTATCAAAATATCTATACCCCCAAAACGTGCCACCGCTTTTTCTACCGCAGCTAAAACCTGATTTTCATCACGTATATCAACCATGCAAGCCAGAGCCTGTCCACCCAAGGCTTCGATTTCCGCCGCAGCGGTATGAATCGTACCAGATAATTTGGGATGTGGCTCGGAGGTCTTGGCAACAATAACGATGTTTGCTCCCTCTGAAGCTAATTTTTTGGCAATTTCCAAACCGATTCCCCTCGAGGCGCCGGTGATAAAAACAGTTTTGTTTTTGAATGACATATAGCTATAATTTATTCTTCGTCTAAATTACGATTTTCTTACAAAGAAGGATACAAATTAAAATTTGCATTGTACTTTTGTGAATTAATTTTCACGCATACCACGGAATGATCATACCCTTTAAGTCTGTTAGTATTTCTCACCGCACGGCTCCGCTCACGATTCGTGAGATGGTTGCTTTAAATGAAGAAGAAAGCAGATCTTTTGCGATTAAATGCAAGGACCTTTTTGGGCTAAATGAATTGTTGATCGTCTCGACCTGCAACCGCACCGAGTTATATTACACCGCCAAAGACAGCATTTCCGAAAATTTAGTTAAGGCCCTTTTGATCGAAAAAGGCATCGAAGCCACCCCTGAATTTTTGAATTATTTCAAACACCGGGAGGATACGATAGATTCCTTACGGCATTTATTTGAAGTAGCGACGGGCCTGCAATCGAAAGTGGTAGGTGATTTACAAATACCGAATCAGATTAAAAAAGCGTACCAACAAGCCGCTGACCTCAATATGGCCGGCCCCTATTTGCATCGCTTAATGCATACGATTTTTTATTCCAACAAGCGCGTTGCCCAGGAAACTTCCTTCCGCGACGGAGCCGCCTCTGTATCTTATGCAACCGTGGCCTTGGCAGAAGAATTATCGCAAGCAATTCCACAACCCAAAGTCTTAATTTTAGGTCTTGGCGAAATCGGCCTCGATGTGTGTAAGAACATGGAGGAAAAGGAATTTGCAGAATTTACGGTGATGAATCGTACCTTGGAAAAGGCCGAAAAAATCGCGCAGGGAAAACCATTCCGCGTCGCGCCATTTGAGGATTTATGGAAAGAAGTGGAAGCTGCCGATATCATTATCTCTTCCGTTCGAACCGAAAATCCAATCATCACACTGGACGAAATCAAAAAATTACAAGTACTTTCATTTAAGTATTTCATCGATTTATCGGTTCCACGGAGCATCGAAGATGGAATTGAAAAGAATCCAGGTATCTTGTTATACAACATTGATTCCTTGCAAGAGCGTGCCGATGAGGCATTAGCCGCTCGCATCGCCTCGATTCCAGACGTCAAAGTGATCATCGAAGAGAGTATTATAAGTTTTAATGATTGGTCAAAGGAAATGGAAGTTTCTCCGACGATCCATAAATTGAAAAATGCGCTCGAGCAAATCCGTAAAGATGAAATCAATCGTCATTTGAAAGGATTAAGTGCAGATGAGGTCGAAAAATTAGAAAAAATCACGGCGAATTTGGTTCAAAAAATCATGAAGCAGCCCGTGATTCATTTGAAAGCGGCCTGTAAACGCGGTGAATCCGAAAAAATGATTGATGTATTGAATAATTTGTTCAATCTCGATCAGGTCGAAGCCCTCGAATCCTAACATTTTTTCCTGTGGACACTAAAATCCTTCATGCCTTGGCCAGGTACTGCGCCTATCAGGAGCGCTGCGAGCAAGAATTGCATAAAAAAATGTTCGAATTGGGACTTCTTTCTGATAATTTCGCAGAATATATCACCTGGTTAGCCGATAATAATTACCTTCATGAGGGTCGCTTTGCCGAGATTTATGTCCGTTCAAAATTCAATCAGAAACAATGGGGGCGCCAAAAAATAAATTTTGAATTACGGAAACGTGGCATCACCGAAACATTTATCCAAACGGCATGGGAATCGATTCAAGAAACCACCTATTCGGAACAATTAGATCAATTAATTCGTAAAAAAAAGGCCTCTTTGAAGTCAGGAACCTCCGCCCAGCACTATCAAAAATGCGTATTATACGCCCAATCCAAAGGCTATGAAATCAATCTGATCCATCAATATGTGAAACTGATCTTTGCGGAAGATTCTTCAAATCTCCCTAGGACCTAATGGGATTCACCCCATCATACCTATTCTCATTTAGTCTTTCCATGTAGACAGCGCATGAATAAAATGAAGATTATTGGTATAAATACCTGGTTTTCAGTCCCGTCGATGGTGCATACTTCGAATTTATTACTCGAGAATCCCCCAATCGATTGCTAAAATTTAGCCCATTTAGATTTTGCGACTAGGTAAAATATGTATACCTTTGGCACATGAATTTTGAAAACAAAACGTATTACATCGCATATTACGCAGGATATTATCACCTGGGATAGCCGGTGTGTAGGTTTTTAATTATAACTTATGTACAACCGGCAAATCGTCGGTTTTTTTTGTTTTATGAGTATAGATATAGCAACAGCCTCGCGCTTAGGAACGGTTGAGGAATATTATTTCTCCACCAAACTCAAGGAAATCGCTTCCCTCCGAGCAGCCGGAATTCCTGTGATTAATTTAGGAATCGGCAGTCCGGACTTAGCGCCTTCTGCGGCCACAATTCAGGCCCTCACGGAAAGTGCGGGAAATCCTGCTAATCATGCCTACCAGAGTTATCAAGGGATTCCTGCCTTGCGTCAAGCGTTTGCCCATTTTTATGCCAAGCATTACGGTGTTTCCGTGGATTGGAACCAGGAAATCTTGCCCTTAATCGGCTCCAAAGAAGGTATCATGCACATCGCGATGGCCTATTTAGAACCTGGCGATGAGACTTTGATTCCGAATCCCGGATATCCCACGTACCAAGCTGCCTGTGCTTTGGCGGGAGCGACGGTGAGGACGTATGAATTATCGGAAGAAGGAAATTGGTTGCCAGATTTAGAGGCGCTGGGCCAACAAGACCTTAGCCGCGTCAAAATCATGTGGGTGAATTATCCACATATGCCCACAGGTGCAAAAGCAAATTCCGCTTTTTTCACCAGATTGCTTGATTTTGCGATTCAACACAACATTTTATTAGTCAATGATAATCCCTATAGTTTCATTCTAAATGAACAACCGATGTCGATGCTGTCGATTCCGGGTATGAAAGAGGTGGCGATTGAATTGAATTCCTTGTCGAAATCGCATAATATGGCCGGTTGGCGCATCGGGGCGGCCGTCGGGAAAGCGGAGTTTTTACAGCCCGTGATGAAATTTAAATCCAACATGGATTCGGGCATGTTTTTGCCCTTGCAAGAAGCCGCGGCAAAAGCTTTAGAAGCTGATTCGACCTGGTTTGAAAACCAAAATACATTGTATCAAGGGCGTCAAAAATTAGTATTCCAATTAATGGATATATTAGGTTGTCGCTATGACTCGGCACAGACGGGTATGTTTGTTTGGGCCAAAGTGCCGGATGCATATTCATCAGGCTATGCCTTATCGGATAAAATTTTAGCTGAAAATGCCGTTTTTATTACGCCTGGCGGGATTTTTGGAACCCAAGGGAATGGCTATATTCGTATATCTTTATGTGCGAAGGAAGAGGTTTTCAAAGAAGCGATTGAACGGATAAATACACATTCAAATGGGAAATAAAGTTGGCATCATCGGTATCGGATTAATCGGAGGTTCCATCGCCAAAGGGCTACGAAGTTCAGGCTGGGCTACCGACATATGGGGCGTAGATGCGAATCCTAGCCATGCGGCAAAGGCCCTCGAATTAGGTTTAGTGGATCAGATGGCCACATTAGAGGAGGCGACGATAGCCATGGATGTATTGGTGTGTGCGGTTCCGGTGGAGAATTTAGTTGGTATTTTACCCGGAATTATGAATGGCCTGAAACCGGGGCAAATCGTCATCGAAGTAGGTTCCACGAAAACCCCCGTATACGAAGCCTTAAAAAATCATCCAAAGCGTGCGCAATTTGTTTCTACCCATCCCATGGCCGGAACGGAATTTTCGGGACCCGAGGCAGCAGTGGAGGGTTTGTTTACTGGAAAAAGAGGGGTAGTTTGTGACAAGGAATTGAGTTCACCAGATGCCTTACGGAGGATTGAACATTTATATACGGAAGGATTGGGGATGCAATTGATTTACATGGGTTCGATTGAGCATGATGTACATACGGCCTATATTTCACATATTTCACATATTTGTTCTTTCGCGTTGGCGAATACGGTGTTGGAAAAAGAAAAAGATGAAAAGCGTATTTTCGAATTGGCCTCTACGGGATTTGAATCGACAGTGCGTTTGGCCAAATCATCCCCAGAAACCTGGAGTCAGATTTTCCATCAGAACCAGGAAAACTTATTGGATGTACTGGATGAATACATCAATACCCTGTTGAAATACAAAGGCTTATTGCTTTCAGGCAGTTATGATACCTTAAAGGATGAACTAAAGAAGGCAAATGATATTACTCGAATTTTGAGCGCCAAAAAATAATTATTTCTTTTTCTTTTTAGCAAAGACACAATCCTCCGGTTTCGACTTAATAAAATAAGATTTATAGTTTGAAGCGGTAGGATTCATGCAGCCTTCTAAGTTTAGAATTTCGATATTTCTGAATTCAACTGGATGGCTTTCGCTTTGTAAAGAAATGGTTCCTTGGGTTAATAACTGACCTTTTTGACCAAAAATAACATCTTGTCCACTCACATTACCACCGCCAATTTGCGGCTTTTGATAAGAGAGCACGAGTTGGCCGTTCGAGATATGTTGGACTAAGGAATCCCCCAAGACACGCACCTCCGCTTTTACCCATTGGTCTCCGTGAAAGGTTTCTGAGGTCGAATTAATGCAATGCGGGGTGAATAATTTTCCGTTCATTTCCACATTGGTACCTGGGGTACAAAGGTTGCAGGTGGTTCGCTTGTCTTTGCCATTGCCACCCAACAATTGTACTTCGATAGATACTGGAAAATCCTGATTTTTACCCATCGATTCAGGCGCTTGGCCATGAATCATGATACCTGAGTTGCGGGTGGCCCAACCGGGACCTTGATTCGCCTGCTCTCCTACAAATCGGTAATCAAGTCGAATTCGATAATACCCATACGGATTCTTGTAAAACAAATGACCAAATCGCTCATTAAATGCATCATAGGCATCGTAGCGCACCACTATTTTTCCATCTTCCACTCGGAACGTATTGCCAAAATTTTCACCTGAGGGATAATTACGGATTTTAGGTGTCCAACCGCTCAAATCTTTTCCATTAAATAAGGACTCCCATTTTTCTTCAGAAGGAGCTTGAGCCCCTGCGACGAAACAAAGTAATAAGGCGATGGCTGTGTACTTGATCATAAGTTGAATTTGTTTAGTAAGTATTTTCCGAGTTTTTTTCCCTGTTCCTGCCCTGCCGTAATTCCATCCTTAAAGTGAATTCCACCGTAGAACCGGGATATACTCGCTTCCTCAGCCGCCTGATGGAAGGAGCGAAAAGAACGAGCAGCGATACCATAACGCATTTCAACAGTATCTGTATAGGCAATATTATCCCCGATTAATTTAGTTAAAACCGTAGCAGCAGTGGTTGATACAGTCGAATGCCCGCTCGGATATTCAGGAAAAGGTGGGGTTTGTAAAAAGGGTTTCCAAGTGGGGTCAATTAATTTACGGACGGCGGTTTCAGGACGAATTCGGTTGGAATGATATTTTTCGCGCCAACAAATCCAAAAGGCATCCATCAATCCTAGCGATAATACCGTTCTCACCAGTAGACTAGGCCCAAAGGCCAATTTTTTCTGTGCACAAGCAATGCCAGCAATTCCCATCCAATGCGCCCCAGGAGATATTTTTTTTACTCCGATCAATAAATGTCCATTTTCCGACAAAGCAAAAGGGTTACAATCCCAAAAAGCGGCAATTTTTTGTTCTTCTTCTGTTTTTCCTGCTAGGTAGACATCGTTGGCGGCTTGCCTAAAAGGTGAATTTTTAGCAGATGAATAGGCAATAGGCGCCTGAATTTCTAAGGAATCTAAAGCGGACTCAACAATCAGGTATGGCCGAATAGTTGAAAAATAAGGTTCTACCGCCGCAAAATACCCAGGAGGAGTGGGATACCAGGTTCCTTCGACCTTTTTAGGCGTATAACGAGGAAAATTACTTATTTTATTATAGCGATCGGCCTTGGCATACGAAATGATCATGGGTACAACCGTACTAGCAATGGCCTGTGATTGCTTAATTATTTGCTCATCGAAACCCGCATTCTTTAAGGAATCGACATATTTTTGTTTCCATGCCTTCATCATGCCACCGGAGGGTTGCATGCGAGAAGAAATATCCATCATGGTGAAAATAGAGGCCAAGGCTGGATCTGAATCAGTAAAGTCGAGAGTCGGAAGGCTTGGGAAATCTGTTAATTTTTGAAGAATCTGAGGTGTTTTGGTGTCATAGCTGGAATAAACAGCATAAGCCCCCACGCAAGCATAGGAATAAAAACGCATGGCCAAGGGTGGATTGGACACATCATGAATCATCAATTCAGTCATTTGGCCTACCACTTTATCGATTTCCGATCCTGAAACAACAGCTTGCTTAGGTTTATTGCATGACCAAGCAAGAAAAATAAGAAAGGAAATGGCGATCCATTTATACATGCTATTGAATTTTATAGGATTGAATGCCGACCTGGTTTATCCCAAACAACCACGATTTTCCATCGAAAAGTACCGAACGAACATCCCCTTTTAACCAAAGGCCCGCTCGTTTCTGTGGGACCGAACTAAAACCTAATTTGCCGTTCCCTTGCAATAAAAGGCCATAATTGGCATCCATTCGACCGACACGCAGTTTCGATTGCACCATGTTCCCACAAACCAACAAATCTTTTTTCCCATCCCCATTAAAATCTAGCACATTGATGGTAAAAACAGGGGCCTGTTGTACCTCCTGAGGCAGGGCCACCGACGTAAATTTCCCAGATGTCCCCATGCTAAATAAGGCGGTTTTCAACTGATTCACCCGAAGAATAGGCGCATCTTTCAACTCATCCTCCGTAAAAATATCCTTAAATTCCGCTTCGGCGAAACTCTGATAATCCGTAAACCGGGTGCGCATCAGGCTAATTTGATCCAATAATTCGTCCCGAGTCATAAACGGAACCTTTTTCCCTTGAATAAAATGAGTAAGCATAGGATCAATGGAACCGTTGCCATCGATATCCTTTCCATATAACTCTAGTGGCTCTTTTTCAGATGCATGCCAAGGCGTATTCGCACCCACATTACCCACCAATAATTCGGGTTTACCATCTTGATTTAGGTCCTCCACCAGCAATTTATTCCAAAACCCATGCGGCGATTGCTCAAAATATGTTTGAGTTACCTCCACAGCTTGATTTGCCTGAATGGTAAATATTTTAATTGGCATGAATTCCCCTACGATAATTAATTCAGTTTTTCCATCCTGATTTAAATCCATACTCGCAGCATCTGAAACCATCCCGACACGCTGAAGTCCGGTGAATTTCCCCGACACATCGATAAATTTGCCTTTACCTAGATTTTGTAATACATAACCAGTGGGGATACTTGGGTATTGCCCTGGAATCACACGACCGCCAAGGAATAAATCAGGTAATTGATCCCCATTGATATCAATTTTTTGAACGCATGATTTACTACCCAGTAGAATAGGTAAATTGCCTTCCGTAAAATTCCCTTTACCATCATTCAGAAATAGGTGATCAAGCAATAAATCATCATCCGCTTCCAAATTCCCATATCCCCCTGCTGCGACGTATAAATCAATATCTTGATCTCCATCGATATCGATAAACTCAGCATCACCAACCTCCATTCCTTCCGGTAAACTAAGCGGAATCGCTTGATATGACCCCTCCTTTATTTGTTTATATAGATACGAAGAATTGCCTGAAGCACCTCCGATAAAGATATCCGATAACCCATTTTTATCGATGTCCGCATGACTCATTTTGGGGCCAAAAAACGACATGGGATGCACTAATTGAGTTTGCCGTTTGAAATCATTCAGTTCTGTACTGCCAAATGTACTTGCAAAAAGTGGCTTACTTTTAGTGAAAATAGGAGTCAAACTTTGTGTATAAGACCAGCTCTTGCGTGCGTTTATTTCCTTTAATTGAAGTCGCTTATTAGCGGCTACCTTTTTTAAAATTTCCATTTTCCCTGTATTCCATACGATACGAAGGGAATCGATGGTTGGATTTTTGCCTAAGCCTATATGCATAACAGGGGAAACGCTGGATTGAAATCCACGATAAAGATTTTGTTCGAAAAATTGGGCTTTCCCTTGTTGATATACCCAAACTTTAGCCCCTAAACCCAGCGTATTTCCTTCCGCACCGGCAAAATCAAGATCTAGAAAATAATGATCTTTTTTCAGTTGGGCACTTTTATTTTCATAGATAAATGCCGCTTGGTTAATGTTATTAACGATTAATTCCAAATCCCCGTCTTGATCTAAATCCGCATAGGCAGCACCATTGCTATTCGAGGGGCGATCAAGTCCCCAAGGCGTAGTCACTGTTTTAAAAGCGTCGCCAGGTTGATTCTTAAACATGTAATTATGCACATTCGACGCAGGCATTTTTTGGACTAATTCGAGTACATTTTCACGTTGAATTGAACTTTGATTGTTCTGGACATAATCACCCATGTATTTCAAAAAGTCTAAATTCGTATAGTCACGTAAATAGCCATTTGTTACATATAAGTCTTTCCAGCCGTCATTGTCGTAATCGGCGAATAGTGCGCTCCAACTCCAGTCTGTGTTTGAAATTCCAGCCATTTGGCCATGTTCGGAAAAATAAACTTGTTGGGTACCAGTTTCGCGACCTTGGTTCATCTGCAACATATTGCGCATATATTGATGCCCAAAACCCACACGAACGTTAAAGTTAAACTTCTCATAATTGTCCGGTGACATGAGTAATTTTTGCCGCAAATTATCCTCGGGCAACATATCTAGTGTATATACATCGGGCAATAAATCATTATTTACGTCCGCAATATCATTGCCCATGGAGAAATGAGAAAAGTGTCCCATACTTGACTCAATCGTATTTTTAAATCCTTTTCCAGCTTGATTCATGTAAAGAAAATCCGGAATTGTATAATCGTTTGAGACATAAAAATCGGGCCAACCATCCTGATTTATATCGGATATCCCCACTGCTAATCCATAAGAAAGAGTAGAACTTTGAATGCCTAAGGCCTTTGTTTTGTTGATGAATTTTTTACCGCCACC